>CAZMFM010000031.1:40287-49128 GCA_964565565.1 uncultured Spirochaetaceae bacterium
CTTCGCTTCAGTGCGACGAGCGCCTCGTCATCTCGATCTCCATCGCGCAAGAGCATCCGGGCCAGCGCTGCAACCGCGACATAGCTCTCCTCGATTTCGATCAGCTCACGAAGAGCGCGTTCCGACTGCTCGCGGTCACCACGCCGTTCGTAGAACCCGCTCAATAGGAATCGAAAGGCTGGCCCATCAGGATCCGCCTCGATCGCGGCAATCAGGTCGCGTTCCGCGCCCTCGAAATCCTCAGTGGCTTCGCGCGCCTGCGCACGAAGAACGAAGGCCGGTGCGTTGGACGAATCGATCTGGAGCACGGCTTCGGCCTGCTCCATCGATAGGTCGAAATTCCTGATCGCTGCCGACACCGTGCCATAGCGAAGCCGTGCGTCGACATTTTGCGGATCCAGGCGAACGGTCTCGGACATTTCCCAATAGGCTTCGCGGGGTTTCTTCACCTTCAAGTAGACTAGTGAGAGCGCCTCATGAGCGACCAGGTTTTCCGGTTCGATCTGGAGGACATTCTTGAACTCGATGATGGCTTCTTCTGGTTGATCGTTTTCGACGTACGCTTCGCCCCGCTCGATGAAGGTGGCGACACGATCTTCATCGCTGGCGCAGCCCGCTACGAAGAGCATGCAAAGCAACGCGGCGACGACATTGAGAACAGCGTTCCGTTTGCGCAGAAAATGGCCCAAAGACATCAGATGAATCCTTTGCAGGTCGTCCAGGGGGCGTGGCCCGAGGGGAACAAGATTGGGCCGAGAGAGTGCGTCATCCCATAGCATGACGCCAGAGCAAGGCCATCCAGCGGAGGAACCCGACACTCAACACTGCGCGGCGTAGGGGTTTATCGGGGTTACAGGGGTTGTCGGGGTTGTAGGGCTTTGAGAGGCCGCGAAAGGGCCTCCGCACGACCCGCCTGAGCCACGCCGGGAACCCGGGAGTCGCTCGGCCGATTAGTGGTCAGCCGGAATGACGTAGCGCTTGCCCTCCTGGGCCAGCCAGCCGGATTGTTTCAATTGCTTGATCGAACGCGTCACGGTCTCCCGCGAAGTGCCCACCATGTCGGCAATCTGCTGGTGAGTGAGGACCGGGGTCAGCAGCCGGCCGGGGCCCCCCTCCTCCGGACGTGCGATGCGCTCGAAGAGATTGCGCGTTCGTTCCTCGACGCCTTGAAAAGAGAGCGAGCGAGCTTGCTCATTTGTCTCGCGCAGTCGATTCGCAAGCTCTTCGATGACGGACAAAGCCAGGTCCGGGCTCTGGCGGAGTAGATCGATGAAGTCCCGGCGCGATAGCGCAAGCAACACCGAATCCTCGAGGGTCTTCACACTGGCCGATCGGGTTTCATCACCTAGCAGTGCCATATCGCCGAAGAAGGCGCCTGCTTCGAGAAAATTCATGATCTTCTCGCGACCATCTTCGGAGGCCTTGGTCACCTTCGCTCGGCCGCTGCGAATCACATACATGTAATCGCCGGGCAAGCCCTCCTCGACGACGGTCGCATTTTTCGGAAATCGGCGTTCAATCAAATGAGTCGCCAATTCTTCGAGATCGCCTTCTGAAACCCGGCCGAAAAGCGGAATCCCTCGCAACGAATCCAGCACTTCTTTTCGGACCGTACCTGTCGTAATCATCAAATCACCTCGTCTTCAGATCGTACGTCGGAAACCCGTCCCGACTGAGTGACCGAGATCACAGAACCTTAGTCCGGTTGAGCGATTTTACAGGCGCTGGACCCAGCATCGTCCCGGAGAGAGCCCGCGGTGCCGCCGCCTAGCGACCCACGCTCCAATATTCGAAATCGGCAGCGGCCAGCCGCTCGGCGTCGTAGATATTGCGCAAGTCGACCATCTTGGGTTCGGCCATCAGCTCCTTGGCCCTTGCCAGGTCGATCATTCGAAATTCGTTCCACTCGGTCACGATCACCATCACGTCGGCTCCCGCGAGTGCTTCGTAGACATCCTTGCAGAGCATCATCTCCGGGATCAAACGACCAGCTTCGGCCATCGCGGCCGGGTCATAGGCCCGAATCGAGGCGCCTCGCTCGAGCAGGGCACGAACGATCAAGATCGCTGGCGCCTCGCGAATGTCATCGGTCTCGGGCTTGAAAGAGAGGCCTAATACAGCGACGGTTTTGCCCTCAGCTTCGCCATCGAGCGCATTGACGATCTTGTCCACCATTCTCATCTGCTGTCGTTCATTGACGCGAATCGCAGCCTCTACGATTGAAAATTCGTGCCCGAGTTCCCGTGCGAAATGGGCTGCTGACAGCGTGTCCTTGGGAAAACAGGAGCCTCCGAAACCAGGTCCCGCGTGAAGGAACTTCTTGCCGATGCGCCGATCCAGTCCCATCGCTCGCGCGATCGCCTGGACATCGCCACCGACTTCCTCGCAGAAAATCGAGACCTCGTTGATGAAGGAGATCTTCGTCGCGAGAAATGCATTCGCCGCATACTTCGCCAATTCCGCCGTGTGGATATCGGTCTCGACAAAAGGAGTCTCATTCAGATAGAGCGGGCGATAGAGATCCTTCATGATCGCAATCGCGTGATCGTCTCCGGTCTCGGTTCCGATCACGACTCGATCGGGCCGCATGAAGTCTCCGATCGCGGCACCTTCCCGCAAAAACTCTGGATTCGAGGCGACACTGAAGCGCGTCTTGTCACCTCGCCGATCGAGTTCTTCCTGAATCCATCCGCGAACCTTGTCCGAAGTACCGACCGGCACAGTGCTTTTGGTGACAACGACCTTATAGCTGTCGATTCGTTTCCCGATCTCCCTCGCGACCGCCTCGACAAAACTAAGGTCGGTACTCCCATCCGAGGACGAGGGCGTCCCAACCGCGATGAAGACGACGAGCGCTCGATCGATGGCGTCGGCGGAATCGGTCGTAAACGAAAGGCGCCCCCCTCGAACATTCCGCGCAACGATTTCGTCGAGTCCGGGTTCATAGATCGGTATCTCACCGCGCTCCAGCCCTTCAATCTTCTCGACCTGCTTGTCGACACAGGTCACCTGGACGCCAAACTCCGAAAAGCATGCACCCGTTACCAAGCCAACATAGCCAGTCCCTATGACCGTAATATTCATCTAGACTCCATGATTCTCATCGCGAGTTCGAATCACCTCGTCGTCGCCCCGTCGCCTTCTCCTGAGCCTCGAGATCAGCCTCGACCATGATCTCCACCAGCTCGCCGAACGACGTCTGTGACTTCCAGCCCAATTCTTTCTCCGCCCGGCGCGGATCCGCAAGCAATGTGTCGACCTCGGCCGGCCGAACGAGCTGGGGATCCGTTCGCACGAAATCCCCAGGATCAAGACCGACGAATGCGAAAGCCGCCTCGTAACAGTCGCGTACCGAGTTCTGCTCGCCGGTTCCGATGACGAAGTCGGAAGGCTCGTCCGCTTGCAACATCAACCACATTGCCTCTACGTATTCCTTGGCGTAGCCCCAATCGCGTTTGGCGTCCGTATTTCCGAGCTGGATATCGTCTTGCAGCCCGAGCTTGATCTTCGCAACCGACTCCGTGATTTTGCGTGTCACGAACTCCCGACCCCGTCTGGGCGATTCGTGATTGAAGAGAATTCCAGACACAGCGTAGAGGTCGTAACTTTCTCGATAGTTTACCGTGATCCAATGGCCATAGAGTTTGGCCACCGCGTAGGGGCTTCGCGGATAGAAGTCCGTCTCTTCATTCTGCGGCGTCTGCTGCACGCGTCCATACATTTCCGAACTCGAGGCCTGGTAGAAGCGAATCGAGGGATCGACGACGCGAATCGCCTCGAGCATCCGCGTCACACCCAAGCCCGTAAACTCACCCGTCAGCGAGGGTTGTACCCAGGAGGTCGGAACGAAGGATTGAGCTGCGAGATTGTAGAGCTCGGTCGGCTGACTCGCCTGAATCGTACTCAGCAACGAAACCTGATCGAGAAGGTCCGCCTGGTGAAGCTCGATGCGATCGGTCAGGTGCGCGATCCGCTCGAAGGTTTCCGTGCTCGATCGGCGTACGATTCCATGCACCTCATAGCCCTTGTCGAGCAAGAGTTCGGCCAGATAGGAACCGTCTTGACCTGTTATGCCGCTGATCAGCGCTCGCTTCGTCATTCGGAATGACCTCCTTCGTCCACGGCCACGGGCCGGGATTCGACGCCCGTACCATCCGGCTCCGGCTCGCTTCCCTCCGCTGCACCCGTCGCCCCGCTCTGGACTTCGAGAGCAAATGCATCGAGGTTCCGAAGAAGTCGAATCGTCACGCCAACGACGGCCGCGAGGTAGACGAATGCAAGCCAGCCGTCGAGCTGGGAAAATGAAACCGCGATCATACAGAAGCAGCTAGTCAGGAAGTAGAGCATCAAGACTGCGTTCTTGTGCGAGCCCTCGCGATGCAGCAGCCGATGATGCATATGGAGGCGATCCGCAGCGAAGACACCGCGGCCGCTGCGCAATCGCCGCAGGATCGAGAGCGAGGTATCGAGAAGTGGGATGGCGAGCGCGAGAATCGGCACGATGAAAGCCAGGAACGCGGTCTTTCGATATCCCTCGAGCGCGAGCAAAGAGAGTGTGAAGCCAATCAACAAGGACCCGGTATCGCCCAGAAAGATTCGTGCGGGCGGAAAATTGAAAGGCAAGTAGCCAATCAGCGCCCCGAAGAGCACGAGTCCGATGACAACCCCCGTCCATTGCCCAGCCTGCCAGCAGATGATTGTGAGCGTCGCGGCGATGATGGCACCGAGGCCCGACGAGAGGCCGTCGAGTCCATCGATCAGGTTCATCGCATTCGTCACGCCAATAATCCAGAGCAACGAGACTGGCCAAAGAACCCACAATGGAACGTCGTAGGTCGTTCCTGTCACAGGATTGCTGAAGAAGTCCACGCTGAATCCGGCGTAGATCGCGGCGGCGGCGGCCACACATTGAAAGCCCAATTTGACACTTGCCGGGAGCGTAAATCGATCATCCCAAGCCCCTGTCAAGACCAATAGGCTCGCGCCGATCGCGAAGCCCGCAAACTCCGTTGGGACTTCTCCTGTGCCGACGAGAAAGAACGCTGTGATCAGCCCACTCGCACAGCCCAGCCAGACTGCGAGGCCCCCCATCAGTGGCATGGCGACCCGCGTGCTCACCTTCCGCTCATTCGGGTGATCGACGGCACCGACCCTGCGGGCAAGCCGAATCACGAGGGGCGTCGAACACGCCGCAACGGCCGCGCTAGTGCCCACGATGGCGATGGCTCGAATTTCGTCCAACCCTGACTTCTCCAGCTTTGAGAATACGACTCGACCGGACCTTCAATGTGAGGCCACGTGACCGGGTCGCATGGCGAGTCGTGCCCGGCTCGAAATTCCCGCGACTTTGACCGATTCGGTCTATCTAGTAGTACCCGTATTGTTCCCGATTCGCCTCGGACCCGTTGAGCACCATTCCGACGACCCGCCGACGGTCCAGGATGTCCAGCGCAGCCTGCACCTCTTCCTGTGGCGTGACATCCGCACGCACGACCATGATCAGACCATCGCAGATTTCCGAAACACTCTTCGCGTCGGGCAACCCCAGACACGCGGGGGTGTCGAGAATGATTCGATCATACCGCCCCGCGATCTCTTCGATCAATTTCCGCATCTCCGGCGAAGCAAGAAGCTCGGATGGGTTGTCCGGAATCGTACGAACCGGCAGCACGTCGAGATTGACGCCATCCAACTTCTGGATCGCTTCATCCGCGGTGGCTTGATTCATCAACACTTCGGCGAGACCGACCTGTGGCTGCAAGCCGAGGGTCCAATGAATCTTCGGGCGGCGAAGGTCACAATCGATCAAGAGCACGCTTCGCCCCACACTCATTGCGGTCACGGATGCCAGATTCACGGAGCACGTCGACTTCCCTTCCCCAGAATTCGCGCTGGTCACGGCAAGGGTCTTGAGTGGTCGCTGCGAAGCCAGCGAATCAATGCGGCCACGAAGACTTCGATATTGCTCGGCCACATACGAATCCGGTTGAAGAAGCGCGATTCGACGCTTGTTGGCGTCGTTTGCGCCCTCTGTCGTTCGTTGCGGCTCTCGTCGAAGCAAGCGGCTCAGGAATCCAGGGCGGTCGACCCGAGTCGGTGGCGCGATGGGTCCTTCAAAGGGGACCGCTGCGGGCAAGGCTGCTTCCACACCGGAAATCTTCCGGCGTCGCTCCTGCTCTGCGCGCTGCAATGCTTCATAATGCTTGGGCATTTGATCTCTCCCTGAAACTCTTCTCGATTCGCCTAACGACGGAACCGGAACAAACGACGCCTCGAGCGCCCTTTCGGAGGGCTTCCCTTCCCCCCGATACTGCCGTGGCCTTCGACCTCATCCTTGCTGACGAGGCCAAGATCGTGAGCGACTTCGCGAATCGCGTCTGCGCCAAGATTGGTTTCCTGTCTCGCATAGCCCAACAGAAGCGCGCCGTCGCAGACGTTGTTGATCATGCGAGGCGTTCCCTCGGTGACTCGAAAGAGCTCGCGAATGGCCTTCTTCTTGAAGAGCCCACGGCCCGTATACCCCGCCTTGTTCAACCGCTCGTTGACATATTCAGTCACTTCACCCTCGTCGAAGGGCCGCAGATGATGTCGCAATGCGATGCGCTGCCTGAGCTGACGAAGCTCGGGCTGATCGATCAACGCCTGCAATTCTGGTTGGCCAACCAACATGATCTGAATAAGCTTCGATGTCGGCGTTTCCAGATTCGACAGAAGCCGAATTTCTTCGAGCATCTCAGTAGAAAGGTTTTGGGCTTCATCCACGATCAACAAGACGCGTTCGTTCGCTGCGAGCTTTTCGATCAGGTACTGGTTCAAGGCGAGCAAGTACTCGGCCTTGGAATCACAAGCCGGCCCAACCCCGAGTTCCTCGAATAGCATCCTGAAAAAACCGAGCGGGTCGAGCCGTGGATTGAAGATGAACGCAGAATTTGTCGAGGAGTCCAACTGAGCGAGAAGAGCATGCAAGAGCGTTGTCTTCCCGGTCCCGACCTCTCCGGTCAACATGACGAAGCCTTTACCAGAATTCACAGCGTAGACGAGCGTCGCCAAACCTTCTCGATGGGCTTCTCCCATATAGAGAAACGATGGGTCTGGCGTCATTTCAAAGGGCGAACGAAGCAGCCCGTAGTACTCGTTGTACATCCGCCGTCCTCTCCGCTATCCGCGTCGCGTTCCGAGATCGAATCGGGCCTCAGTCGCCGTGCCGCCATCTTGTTCGACCTCTTCGACGCTCGGATCGCTGGACCCAGAACCATTCACCAGGAAGTAGGTTGCGACACCGCCGACCAATACGAAGGCGACGATGCCGACCGCGACCAGACTCTCGCGCACGATCCGCTTGGACCGAGCCATCCTGTCCGATTCGAGCATGATCTTGGGAACCGATACGAGCACCGGAATTCCGAGCGCAGCCTGAAGCGCATTTGAGGTATGAAGCGAAGAATCTGAGACCTCTGCAGTCAGCCCAACCCCAGCCCCGAGCGCCAATCCGAACACGGTCCCGAGGATGAGAAGCAGGATTCGATTCGGCGAGCTCGGTTCGCGTGACCGCTCCGCGGACTCCAGAATTCGAAAACGCTCGCCGAGTTGGCGTCGCTCGAGATCCGCCTGAACACCAGCCTGTTGGAGCCGACCACTGAAATCCTGGTAGCTCAGATAGAGATGGTCGTACTCTCGCTGCAAAGCGTCGAGTTGCTCCGCAACGGCCGGTGTCTCGGCGAGCCGACTCTCGAGATCAGCGATCGTCTCCTCGAGGCGTTCGACTTCGGCCGCCGAGGCCTCGGCCTGGAGCTTGGCACGATTCTCTTGCGCTCGCGCACTTTGTTCCCCCTGAGACAATTGCTCTTCACCATCTTCGCCCGAGCCACTGAGCTGTTCCTTAAGGATCGCGAGCTCCGCTTCGACCCGAATCACATCGGGATGTTTGTCGGTAAACCCACGCGCCAAAAGACTGCCGAGTTCGATCTCGAGCGAGCGTTTGCGGTAGGTCGGGCTGGTCGGGTTCACATCCGTCGACAGTTCTGAAGCCGTCATCGCTTGATTGGCCCAGAATGCCGCGTCGCCTTTCGCGACATCCAATGCTCTCTGCGCGCCCCGAAGACTTCCAATCGCGATCTGAAGCCGTTGCTGATGCGCAGCGAACTCTTCCGGCAACCGGCCGGTATTCGCTTCTTTGACGTCTCCGATTCGGGCCTCGACATTCGCCAGGTCCGCTGTCAGCGAATCGATTTCGTCTCCCATGAAATCAAGGCTCTTGGCCGTCACCTCCGTTCGCGTGTTGATGTTGGCGTTGATGAAATCGTTTGCGATCCGTTGAGCAACATCCCTCGCAACGAATGGATTCTCATTCTGGAAGGTGATCTTGAAGGTTCGAAAGGGTTGATCCTTGTTGCGATTTCGTCGCTCTTCCAATTCGTTCACGATGGGCTCGACCGCAAAGAAGGACCGCATCAATTCGACTACTTCGAAGCGCTGCATATCCTCTTGTTCGTCTTCGTAGAGACCCAGCTCCGTAATGATCTTCGACAGTCGCGTCCGGCTGAGGATCTCGGCCGTCATCAAACCCAACCGTTCGCTGAGATCCGCTTCCCGCACGCCGGAGTCAACCAGGTTTTCATCGACCGATTGCGGCTCGACCAGGATCACCGCATACGACGTATAGAGATTGGGCAAAGCCATTGCGATCCAGAACGTCACCAGGATCACGGCGCCCGCAACGATCGCGATCACCTTCCCGCGACGACGCGCGATCCCGAAGAGATCCGGAAGTTGAATACTTTGCTGATTGCCTTGTTCGAGATTCATTTCATTCACCAGCGCCTAGAAAATTATGGGGTCGAA
>CAZMFM010000032.1:0-42833 GCA_964565565.1 uncultured Spirochaetaceae bacterium
GCACGTCGAGAGGGCATGCTCGACGACGTGATGCGGATTCTCCTTCAGCGCCCGATCGATGCGAGCGAGCGTCGCCTCGAATCGAGCCTCGTCGGCGAAGGATGAATTGGCCAGCACCAGAAATGTGCTCGACAAGAGCAGACCAATGAACAGGGTTAGAAGACGGTCGCCTCGCACGAGGCCTCCTTTCGCAAGAAGTGCGTCGCCCAACCGAGCATCAACTGATCGAGCGACACTCCGATCGATCCGGCAGGCTCATGTTATGCGCATGAAACGCGTCGAACCTCGAAGCCGAGTCCATATTAGGGGACGCATCCGAATTGCATCAACCCCGAATCGCGAAGGAGGTGGCATGGCAATCAAAGCTCGCCGCCATACCGCGGCATTCAGTCTCAAATCGAGAACCTGAATCCCAAATTGGGTCGAATGACCCGGGGCGAATTTCCGCTCAGAGCGCGATCAATAGATCCGCCAACATCGCGACAAAGACCGCAAAGAGAAAACCGAGAGAGACGCGAAAGACTTCGCGGGCGGCCTCGTCCGTACGCTCCTGGAAGAGCCGGTAGGAGCGATAGAGAAACCAAAGCCCCGCCGCACTCGCGACCGTAAAATAGATCGGACCGACCAGGCCGAGAAAATACGGAGCCAGTGTCACGGGCAAGAGACCTGCCGTATAGGCCACAACGCGGCGCCGGGTCGCTTCGTCGCCGATCACTTCGGGCGGCATAGGGATACCGGCTGCCTTGTAGTCGTCTTTGCGGTAGAGGGCGATCGCCCAGACATGAGGCGGTTGCCAGAAGAAGACAATCGCGAAGAGCGACCAGCCCGCAGCACCGATCGAGCCATTGACTGCCATGTCGGCGATCAGTGGCGCTGCCGCCCCCGCCGCGCCGCCGATCACGGCGTTCCAGATCGAGCGCGGCTTCAGCCAAATCGTATAGACAAAGACATAGAAGAGGATGCTTGCCACACCGACGAGCGCCGCGGGCAGACCGCTCACGACGACAAGCAATAACGTCGACGCGACGGCTAGAGCCAGCCCAAAAACCAGCGCCGATCGCGGCGCGATCAACCCGGCGGGAAGCGGGCGCGACTTGGTCCGCTCCATCAAGCCGTCCTTGTCACGCTCGATATAGGCGTTCAGCGTATTCGCGGAGGCCGCCGCCAGCGCGATACCCAGGATCACCAGCAGACTGAACGAAAGGCTCGGCCATCCTCCAGCCGCCATTCCCAATACCGGCAGACCCGTGAACAAAACCATCGGCAGGAGCCGTGGCTTGGTCAGGTCGAGGTAATTCCTGGCTGTGGTGAGAACGGTTTCGCTCATGACTTCCAGACGGGTGGGCGGGCGTCGCTGGGAACTTTCGCCGAGGTGACTCCGGAATTCGCCTCAGCGGCCCGGAACGGGTACCACAGCACTTTTCCCCATGCATCGGGCATCACGGGCGAAGACCCGTGAAGACAGCACTGATTTGGCTTCGAACGCGTGTTTCGAAACGCGCTAGAGCCTATCCTACCCGGGCGATGGGCGAGACGAAGATTCGAGCCGAAAATCCACAGCAACAATGCGATGCACGCTCGCCAGGCCTCGCAGTGCGGATCGGGCTGTGGTGCTTTGGACGATTGACCGGCGTTTTGCTTCGACTGCTCGGAGCGACCTGGCGCATTGAGGTCCTCGGGCACGACCCGCGGCAGACGTTGGGCTCCCGCGATGCGAGGCAACCCGCCACACCACCCCAACTGGCGGCCCTCTTCCACGAATCGATGCTTCCCTGTGCCTGGTTCTTTCGCGGCAGAGGCTACAGCGTGGCCGTCAGCAGAAGCCGAGACGGAGACCTGATTCGAGCGACGCTTCTCTCGCTCGGATACCGCGAACCCGCCCGAGGCTCCAGTTCGCGTGGGGGATCTGCGGCGCTCCGGGGGCTCGTCCGGCAACATACTGAAGGCGTCACCGTCGCCGTGCTGGTCGATGGCCCGCGCGGACCCGCCCGCGTCGCGAAGACCGGAATCGTCGCGCTCGGACGAATGGTCGATACGCCGATCCAGCCCGTGGCCTTCTCGGCACGCCCGGCCCTGCAGCTCGGCAGCTGGGACCGCAGCCTGATTCCGCTGCCCTTTGCGCGGGTGGTCTGTGCCTTCGGTGAACCCCTTCCGCCGGCTCCGGACGGAGACGAGGCCCAGGAAGCGGCGGCCGCACAACGACTCGACCAAGCACTCATCACCCTTCACCAGCTCGCCGACCAGGCCCTGCGCAGACGCTGATCTGTCCGCTGCAAATCAACCCATTGAAGTACCTTGGTACTTTGGTACATTTGTATCCATGGCTACAGCGAATCACACGATCGAACGAGTTCAGACCGGCGTCCGCATCGAGAAGCGAATCCTCAAGGTCTTGAAGGGCCTGGCGGAGTACTACGACATCTCACTGGGCGACCTGCTCGAGGGCATTGTTCTCCATGCCTTCGAGGCCAAGGCGCCCCCATTCGGCCCAGACCAGCTTCGGGTGATCGCGGATCTGAAGCGAGTCTACGGACTCGACCTCGACGCCTCGGCCAGTCATCGATTGATCGAGGCGGATCCAGCGACAAGCGTCGAACGTGGCTAACGCTTCGAATGCAGTGACCACCGAGGCTTCCAGCGGCGTTTGGCCGCGAGCAAATCGGAGTCGAACAGATCGACTATTCGCCCAACAGACGCTCGCCGTGAGGATTGTCGATCACCATGAGCCAGCCGCCATCGGCTTGCTTGCGTAATACAGCAACCGACAGGCCGGCTTGCAGAATTTCTGCCCCATCCGGCGTCTTCCCTTTCATCTGATACGGAGCCAGGTGAACCGCTATGTCGCCAGCGATGACGACCTCGTGACCGCTGTACTGAAAATCCGGCTTCATCGAGAACGCGCCCTGAAACATCTGTCTCAGCACGGCCGGATCGGACGTCGGACTTTCCGGGTCAAAAACGACGACAGCAGACTCTTCATAGGTTCTCATGACGCCCTCGATATCGCCTTTCTGAAAAGCTTCCGTCATGCGTTCGACGACCTCGAGGACATTCTTCTGCGCGTCAGTCATTGATTCTCCATCTCCGGAATGAGCGATTGCCGACGCGAACACGACGCCTGCGATCAAGATTAGAACGGGTAGAACTCTTGCCATCTCGGTCTCCTAGTTAGATCCAGCCACGATCTCAGCGATTCGACGGCCGAGATCTTCGGGGGAATCGAAATGAGGTGTTGCGACCTGCAGCTTCAAGGTCGCCAGGTCGCCTTCGACGTTTTTCACCGACGTCAAGACTTCCTCGTAGGTAGGCGCGCCGCCCAGGGCGTAGATCGTCTTGTCGGGACGCACACGATCGCTTGCGATCGCGGCCGCCAACTTGCGGGGGCATCTGCAGCTTGCTCGGGGATTGGCCAACCCACAACTCTGGGATGTAAAGGCGACGATCTCACTTCGCGCACGCGAAAGGCGCTTTCGGTAGTTTGCCTTGGAAACCCCGAGAATCTCGGCCGCTTCACTCTGGCTGAATTCGAGGAGCTCGCCGAGCACGTAGGCGATGCGATGATTCAAGTCCAGACATAACAACATGGCCATCGTGCAGGAGATGCGAAGCTCATTCAGCATCAATGCCTGTTCGGCGGAAACGGCCGGCTCTGCGACAAGATCGTTCTCGAGATCTTGCCTGAATAATTCAAAGGTCAGCCCATGATCACGCTCGAGGCTTTTCCGTGCATTGATCAGATAGTTGGCCGCTACCCGGTAGACCCACGTATGAAACGCGCTGTCGCCTCTGAACGTGGAGAGTTTCGTGATCACGAGGACGAGGATTTCTTGCGTCGCCTCGAGCGCATCTTCGGGATTGACCAGCATGCGCATCGCCAGATGGTGCACGCGATCCTGTATTTGGCGTACGACTGCTTCTAGAGCGCCTTCATCCCCATCTTGGGCGGCAGCCACCAATGCGTTCAAACCGTGACTCATGACGTTTCCCATCAACTCCCTTTCAATTTCCGCCTCTATAGTATTTAGACCTTCCTGCCGCGTAGTGTGTGACGGATTATCTGAAGAAAGAATTGGCGCACACGAAGCACGAGTCCTCATTTCCTCACCGGTCGTGACGAGCGCGAGCTCCTGCGGTCCGATTTCGGGCCGCACTCACGGGCGATACGCATCACTCAGATGATTTGGACCGGCTTGCTTCGCGGTCAACGCCTCTGCCGGTAGCGCTGCGCGGTCGCCGCGAGACGTATCACCATCATCATGATGATGAGCACTGTGAAGCCCGCATAGAAGGCGCTTCCCGCCGCGCGCTTTCCAAAGGCGCCGAGAAAGAGGACCCAGTAGAAGTAAACACCAAACTGGTGCAAGACTTTCCAGGCTCGGCGACCCATCATGGCCGCAGTCCGATCGAAAGAAGTCGCCATCAACAAGGCAAGCACGATGACGGGAGCGAGCTTCTCGAATCCGATCTCACCCCCAAGGACTTGAAACAACTCGGGGTCGAGCTTCAGGAATGCGAATACCGCGAAATAGTGAATCGTGTGTGAGACACCAAAACTCATACCCAGATACCGGCGATTGCGGAGTAGCCACGCTGAGACGGGATGGCGCCAAAGACTCGCCAGCGCCGAAGCGATGAACGCTGCGCCAAAAAGAACGACGGAGGTTCTGGCTGTCGCTCGGATGACGATCCGCGCAGCATCCGATCCAGAATCGGAAAGGATCATCATTGACGCTGTCATGACCCCAAGCGCAAGGGTCATCAACCCAACGAATGGCCAACCCTGCAGAATCTTCAATGCGAAAGACCTCGGGCGTCAGCGATCGATTCGCTGGATCCAGGACCCGGGCAGGTACATCACGGAATCGATGATCGAGATGAAGGTCTCGACCACCGCACGGAACTCGTCCTTCGCGATCTTGTCCAGGGTGTCGTCCTCGAGAAAAAGGTATTCCGGACCCGAAATATAGGAGTAGCTGGGAATGCCACGAAGGAAGAATCCCTGCGTTTCGCCAAACATCGTCAGCGCGCCAGCCCTTGGAATGACGACGTCGTGCAGGTCATGTTTGACGATGGCTCGCTTGGTCGCCTCGAAGAGCATCTTGTTCGGCGGTACAAAGAGAATCCGAGGCTCGATCTCGCCCGTATCGACATAACCATCCCGCTCGGCACGAAATTTCTTTGCGATATGCTCGATTCCGATGGCGAGGACGACGTTCTTCATCACATCCGGATTCTCATCCGCGAAGACGTTGGCACCCATCGGGTAGTTCCAGTCGTAGTGACTTCCGTCGAAGGCGAAGACCAGGGTCTTTTGACGGAAGTTCTCCGGCACCTTGGCAAAATAGCGTGCCAGACCTAATACGGCAGAAATGCCTGACGCATCCTGGACGCCGCCAATCCAGCCCGCGTCATGATGGGTGTTGACGATGATCGTCTCGGCCTTCTGACCCGGGAGGGTTCCGATGACGTTCGCCGAAGTGGACTTGCGCGTTCGCCCCTCGACGACGACCGACGCTTCGAGAGGTGTCGAGGAATCCTGAATACGCTGTACGAGCGCTTCGCCCTGGTATTTCCCGAGAAAGAGCCCGGGCACGCGTGTCTGCACCATCGCCGACGGGTCGGAATAGAAGCGGTCGGTACCCGTATCGTAATCCTTCAAGATCGCGATCATGCCGACCGCACCTGCGTCGGAAGCCTGGTAATAGCTCACCGGAAAATTCGAAGGAATCGGTCCAGCCTTGCCGCCAAAGGTTCCCTTGGCCAGCGTTCCGTTCGGGTCATAGACGAAATCTGCGATTGCCTCGGCCGCAGCACCGGAAATTGCCTGCCCGCGCACTTCGAAGACCACGATCTTTCCCGAATAGTCCGCTTCAGGATCGATCGTTTCCCCTACGAAGACCAGTTCTCCGCGAACACCACGACTCTTCGTATATCCGGCACCCCGCATGAAAAAACAGGGCAGATCATCGCCATCGACGGTGAGCTTCCATTCGTCATAGTGCCTGTACTCGAAGTCGTAACTCTGCTCTTCGACATCTTCGAAACCAAAGGAGCGAAGCTTGTCGATGATATAGCGACGCGTCGCGCGATCACCCTTCGTACCCATGCGTCGGAACTCGGGATACGCCTTTGTGATCTCGACGACCTCGCTCGCCCAACCAAACATCTCTTCGTTCGTCGATACTGCCGGTTTCGATCGTTCGACACCTTGCGCACCACTCACGGCCGCGAAAATCAGAACGCTCGCTGCGCCGAGCAATGCAATCGTCTTCGTCATCAGAGCCTCCTTCGAGCGGCCGGCCGGTAGAGCCCGGAGCGAGAGGTCGAAGCCTGTTTTGCTCAAAGCATTGCCGAACTGAAAATGGTGGGGACCAAATTTAGGGCGAAGTCTAGTTCTCGCTCAAGGCTTCATCCAGCAACTGCCCGAGCCAACCGCCAATATCCGGATGTTCCATCAGGCCCGCGGCGCGAAGTCGCGTCGCCGCGATCACATGGACCTCCTGAGCCGTCCGCGCAACCAAGGCCGCCCGTGCATCCGCTTCGACTTCGCTCGAATCCAGCGCACGAATGATCTCCTTCACGACCGGGATCGCCGCGGGCGTACCCGACAGCTCTTCGATCCCGAGGCCAACAAGAATCGGCACGGCAAGGGGATTCGTCGCCATCTCGCCGCAAACCGAAATCGGAATGCCCGCGTCACCGGCGGCGCGCACACTCATCGCGATCAATTGCAGGACGGCCGGATGTAACGAGTCGTAGAGATGGGCCACGCGTTCGTTCCCGCGGTCGACGGCGAGCGTATATTGCGTGAGATCATTCGTGCCGATGCTGAAGAAATCACACTCTCCGGCTAAGACCGGCGCCGTGAGCGCCGCGGATGGAACTTCGATCATGATGCCGACCTCGAGGTCACGATCAAAGGCGCTGCCTTCGCGCTCGAGTTCTAGGCGGACCTCGTCGATCACGCCCTTTGCTTCGCGCAACTCGCTGAGGCTCCCAATCATCGGCAGCAACAGCTTTAGGTTGCCAAGCGTGCTCGCGCGCAAAATGGCGCGGAGTTGTTCGCGAAACGCGCGTCGATTCTCGAGGGTGAGCCGAATCGAGCGGCATCCGAGTTGAGGATTCTCCTCGTCGTCCAGGCCGATATTGGGAATGCCCTTGTCACCGCCGAGATCGAGGGTGCGCAGGGTGACCGGATTCGGCGCGATGATTTCGACGACGCGCCGGTAGAGTTGGCCCTGCTCTTCTTCGCTGGGGAACCCGCGATGGGCCAGGGCGAGGAGCTCTGTACGAAAGAGGCCGACGCCTTCGGCCCCGTGCTTCTCGACCAGACGAAGATCCGCCAACAATCCTGCATTCGCCGAAAGCCGAACCCTGCGCCCATCAAGGGTCTCGGCTGGACGCTCACGCATCGCATCGAGATGTTCGACCGCCACCTCGTATTGATGCTGGGCTTTTTCGAACTCACGCGTCAACGCTTCGTCGGGTGAGAGATAGATCGTGCCGGTCGCGCCATCGACGATCGCCGTTTCGCCCTCTCGAGCCTCCTCCAGCAATCCCGTCGCGCCGGTCACGGCCGGAATCTCGAGCGTGCGCGCGAAAATAACGCCGTGGGAGGTCTGGCCACCGTGCTCGGCGACGATCGCTTCGACTTTGTCCATCTCGAGTTGCGCGAAGATCGCTGGGAGCAATTGGTCGACGACGACGACGGCCCCCCGCGGCATCGGAGCGACGTGATCGCCCACGCCCAATAGTCGCCCCATCACACGCTGACCGATATCGGCAATGTCGGTTCCCCGTTCGCGCAGATAGGGATCCTCGATTCGCTCGAAGGTCTTGCGGTAGGTCGACAAGACATGGAGCAGCGCCTCACGCGCGTCGTGCAGCCGATCGATCCCCTGCGTCACGTTCAGCAAGAATCCCTTGTCTTCGAGAATCTGGATCTGGGCATGGAAGACCGCGGCGAATTCGGGACCAAATCGCTCCTGGACGATGTCCCGCATGTCTTCGATCTGCCGCCGCGCCGCCGTCATCGCGGACTTGAAATCCGCGTGCTCGTCAGCGACGTTGCTACTCGGTACATAGGGCAAGAGGTCGAGATCGACGGGCTTGTCCATCCGATAGATCGGCCCGATCGCAACACCCCGCGCCGTCGCCAAGCCCCGCAACGTGACGTTCTTCTCTTCTCGCGGCTCGCTCTTTCGGATGCCCGGCTCGGCCGCCGCCGCCGCCAACCCAGCCATACGGCTCACCGCGTCGATGCGCTCTTCGTCGCTCGACGACATCAGGGCCAGCAGCTGGGCATTCGCGACGATTGGTGAAAGAAGCGACGCACAGGTCTGCAGGAGCTCGATATCGGGCTCATCGAAACGCCGCGGCTCGACCGTCTGGATCACGATCACACCGATCACGAGGCCCTGAACAATGAGCGGCGCCGCCAACAGCGACTCGTAGCGCTCCTCGCCGGTTTCCGGGAAATAGTGATATTGCGGGTCCGTGCGGGCGTGCTCGATGGCAATCGGCTCGCCGCGACTGGCCGCCAATCCGACTAGACCCTCCCCGATCGGCATTTCGACGTGGCCGACCGCCTCGGCGTCGAGCCCGAGGGTCGAAGCCAAGCGAAGCGTTTGCCGATCCACGTTAACGGAATAGATCGAACAAACATCCGCATCGAGTCGCTTCGACACGAGATCCGTCACATTGGCGAGGGTCTCCTCCAGATCGTGCGAGCGGGACACGATCTCGGCGACGTCCGCCAACAGTGAAACACGATCCGGAATGGGCCACCTCCAAGCCGGGAGATTGCCGGCCAGATGACGGCTGAGGGTAGCAACTGGAAACGCCCGGGGCGGGCCCGGGCGTTTCCATGTAACTCGAAGCGCGCTCTCTCGAGCGACGCAGACTCACCCCACGATGATCAGTGGGTGGTCGGAAAGACCATCGGCCGGCGAGCCGACGGGAAGACCTGGTCCTTGTCCTCGAAGGACAGACCGAGCGCGAGGAGGATCTTGCGCTTCGTATCCATCCGGCAGTTCATGCCCTTCTCCACGCTGTGAATCGTACGCAGCGCAACTTTCGCCTTGCGAGCAAGTTGTGCCTGAGTCATCAGCTTGTTTTCGCGGAGTTCGCGCACACGATTCGGTACGCGCGCTTCCTGGGCGTCCATGGTTTCCATCACTAGTTCATCCCCCGATTGATCCGATGCTCCGGGAATCACTCCCGAAGTACGTCGTTAGAATCGATTGGGGATTCGACTTGCCAGTGAGGATTCTTGAGTCAATTCATCTGGTTGGAAGCTTTTTGGGGGGCGGAGCCGCGTATTGGGTGCACGAGCAGAAGAGTCGCCGAGAACCGGCGACATGGAGGCACTCGGCGCATCTCCACGACCTCTCATTATGGGCAAAAGAGGGTTCGTGCGTAGGCAACTCGGCGGCACCGTCGGCTGGATTTCGAAATGAATCGGTCGTGAATCGATCTGCCCTCGAACGACTGGATTCACGCCTGCTAGCTTGAGCGCCTTTCCGGGAGCCGAAGCGGCCATCCGAGGTAATAAGAGGCCGTTCAAGGGGCCAAGGGGGGGGGAATTCGGGTGCGGCTGAGCTGGCTTCGCCTGTTCTGGGCGGGCGTCCTGATTCTGGGCGCAATCATCGTCTATTTCGCGACCTCTGGTGCGGGCGATCGTCTCCTACACCGGGAAGTCGAGACTCAACTCAGCCGACTCCTCGCCGGGCAGGTGAAGATCGCACGAGTCGACGTGCGCTTCGAAGACGGGCTGCTCATCGAGGCCCGCGGTCTCGAGGCCTACCCGAACCCGGACGGCGGAGCGCCTTCCCTCCGGGCCAGTCGTGTTCTGGCCTGGGTCGACATCCTGGCCGTCCTCGTCGGCCGACTGGAACTCAGCACCTTGATCCTAGAGGGGCCAAGAATTCGCATCGAGCAAAGGGCGGACGGCTCTTTCGTGGGACTCCCCCTTCCGCCCATGCCCGCACCCGCGCGTGCGGTGGATGCCGCCGATCTGACCCTGGCCGAGCAATGGACCCGGCGGTTGGAGTCGCTCAATCCCGCCGCAAAAGCCTTCCTCGATGACTTCCACATCACCGATCGCATCGATGTCCTCGACGGATCTGCGACCTGGATCGACCACGGCAATCTCAGCAAAGACGGATCACCGCGTGAACTCCGACTCGAACTTGTCTCGGGGACCGCCGCGCGAAACTGGCTCTCTTCCGCTGCCGAGCTGGCCTGGCGCGGCGTCTTCGTCGACGGTCAGCACGCGCCCTTTCCCGTGAAATTCCGAATCAAGCGGGACCAGGACGAGCAATTCGAGTGGACGGCTTCGTTTTCGCAGATCCCCCTGAGAGCGGCCCGGATCCCTTTCCCGTTCGTTGAAATCAGAGACGAGCTCGCGGGCACACTGGACGCCAGTTTCGTTCTCACAACCGCAGAACCGGGGACACTTCGACTGACCTTTGACGGCATCGTGCGGAACGCCGGACTGCGCCTGCGCACTTCCGGATCAATCATCGAACAGAGCAATATCGAACTCTTCGCCCAGGCTGAATTCGAAGAAAGTCGAGTGCGTATCTCGAAGGCGCGAATCGCCGGAGAGCGACTCGCTCTCGATCTCAGGGCATCGATCAACCGGCCCATCGGACCCAATTCAGTCGCCCGAATCGAGTCGAGGATGGTGGGCGCTCGGATCGCGGGAATTCAGGAATTCACCCGTCAATTCGCGGCTGATTTCGATATCGCCCTGGTCGTCTCGAGCCTGATCGAAAACGTGCGAGCGGGAAAGGTTCGCTATCTCGAAGCGGCCGGAACCGCCAGCGTCCAGCGCTGGCTGGATCTCGCCGGTGGCCACACGCGGGAACTCCCGGACAATTTCCTGTTCGGCGGAGGGATCGATCACGTCATTCTCGACCTGGGTGGCGGCGATACGATCGAAGAACTCGCTGGCGAGATCGATTGGGTCGAGGACCGGGTCTCGCTCAGGAACATGGTCGGGATCTACCGCGGAGAGCCTCTTCCCGAGCTGAATGCGGTGCTCGATGGCATGTCACACCTGATTCGGCCCGAACTGCTGGTGTCACCGATCCAGGCGGCCCCCCCGGCCATTCCCGGCGTGGCCACGCTGGTGGCCATCTTCAAGCCGCGGGATCCCGACGCCCCCCCTCCGGTCAAGGCAATCGGCCTGGCGATCGACTACCTCGATCATCCGTTCCTGCTCTTTCCACTCCGGGAAGTGCGAATGCTGATCGAACCACGTCAAAACGGAGGGCAGATCAATATTCGCGACGGCCTTTGGCGCGGGACGCCGGTCGAGGGCGATATCGTCTGGTTCTCCGACCCGATCTCACCCACCGTCGACGCCCATTTGACCCTGGGCGCTCGATCGGCCCACGCGTCGAAGAATGTCCCGGGAAAGGAGTCGGTCAGAACCACAGCACCGCGCAAAGGACGCTGGGCGTCGGGTCGCTTCGAGCTCCAATTCCGCCCTCGACCGACCCTTCCATTCCGAACGGCCACCGGCTTCTTTCGATTGGAGGACACCGATCTACTCGGACACGAAATCGAAATCCAGCTCGATCCCCGCGGAAAATCTGCAATCCGAACCAAGATCGGCCTGCGCGATCCCGATTCGATCGAACTCGATCTTTCCTTTGCGATCACCGATGCGACCCTCGCAGGCATGAGCGAATTCGTCGCCCTGCCCCCAGACCTGGCGACGGGCGAGATCGGCGCGACCGGGACGCTCGTCGGCCGGGTTCGCGCCGACGCCTCGTTCATCGCCGAACTCGACGGCAGCATTCGTATCCAGGCAAGCGACGGGGTCATCCGAACCGACCTCCCCCTGCTCCTTCGCCTCGGGAAGGCCTCCGAGGGCTACAACCCATTCTCGGACGAAGACGAACTCTCCTACGAGTCGATGGCTGGAACCCTCGCAGTCAGCCACGGAAAATTGCGCATGGAGAATTTCGAACTCGAAGGCCCATTGCGGGTCTACGCAAACGCACGAATCGATACGAATCAATCACCCGGCCAGATCGAGGCCGTCGTCGGCATCTTCCTGTTCAGAACGGCCAACCAGATATTCTCGAGCCTGCCCCTGCTCAAGAGCTTCCTGCCCGGGTCGGACCGAGGGCTGATCGGCGCCTATTTCAAGGTCGACGGTTCTCTCGACGAGCCCGAGGTCGATGCACTCGCTCTCAAGACCTTGCTGACGAGCGTTCCCGATGCCATCAAGGCACCGTTTACGGCGATGCGTTTTCTCTTCGGCGACGACGACGACGAGCCATGAAAACCAGGACCGCCCGCGACAAGATCGTCTCGCTCGACGCGCTCCTGCAAAAGGTGGGTCCAAGTCGTCGTGTCGGCGAAACGATCGTCATGACCAACGGTTGCTTCGATTTGCTTCACCTCGGCCACGTTCGAAGTCTCGAGCGCGCCGCCGCACTCGGCGACCTTCTTGTCGTCGCCGTCAATCTCGATGCCAGCGTCCGCCGCGCCAAGGGAATCGAACGCCCCATCCAACCCGCGAGGACGCGCATGGAATTGGTGGCGGCCCTCGCCTGCGTTGACTGGGTCGTTTCATTCGCCGCAGACACCCCGATCCGATTGATCCGAAGGCTGCAACCCGAGGTGCTCGCAAAGGGTGGCGACTGGTCACTGGATGCGATCGTGGGCCGCGCAGAGGTCGAGGGCACCGGCGGGCGCGTCGTACGACTACCAATCGTTCCGGGTATTCGATCCACTCAGTTGATCGAAAAGATTCGGCGAATGCCACCACGCCGAAAACGTTAGGCGTGCGCTGCGCAAAACCCTTGACCAGGCGGCGCGGGCTCCGGGCGGGCCGTACAGCGGGCTGAGACTGGGAGCGGGCGCTCAGACGAATCGATCCGAGCCCTGCTCCGCCCCCACCGCGGCGCCGGTCTCGGTCGCAGCGTCGGTTCCCTCGATCGCGCCGCTTTCCAGTTCCGCGCGCCGATACTCGGGATCGAGCAGCGGTTCGATCCGGTCGATCACCGTATCCGCTAGTCCGTGAAACTTTTCTGCGTGATCGGCTTCGGCCTTGGCCGAGAAGGGTACGAAGGGCTCGTCGATATGGAACGCCGAGAGTTCTTCGTAGGGAATCGGCTCACCAACCCGGTAGACAATCTTGCCCCGCCCGGCGAAGGGCGAAGGTCCGGGATAGACGCCGTCTGACCCGTTGCAGCCAACGGGCACGATCGGCACCTTGAGATGAAGTGCGATCTGCGAAATCCCGATCCGTCCGGGAAGCAGTCGCTTCGATCGTGTGCCCTGAGGAAAGATCAAGAGATCGAGCCCGATACTCATCGCGTACTCGTTCAGCCTGATGAACTCACCCATCATGGCTTGAAAGAGCGCGCAGATATAGTCCGCGTAATCCGCTTCCCCCGGCACGTAGGCCACCCCAATTGGATTTCGCGCCTTGCGAAAGAGCATTTCGGGAACGTCTGGAGGCGTCGGCAACTCAGCAAACACGCCGACCGCCCGCGCATCGACCACCTCACGCAAGAGCGCATATTCCTGGTCAGTCGGGGTGCGCTTCATGACCGAGAGAAAATCCCGGGTAATCAAATAGCCACGCGAGACCGTCGGCAACTGCAACATGCTTTCCATGAAGCGCGCCATGAAGCGACCTTCGTAGTATTTCCCTTTGACCCAGGTCGTCGTAAAACGATCGAGTCGTTGCCAGAGCACATATTGTAAGGGCCAATAGTTGTATCGGTCCGTGTGATTCATGGCGAAGATGACCGGTCCATCGGGAATGCGATCCTGGTTCTCCAACGCAAGTTCGATTCCCGGCAGCCGGCTGTAGTTCACACCGAGAAACCAACCGAGGAAACGCTGGGAAAAAGGCCGACGGACGAGCTTCAATCGTTCGAGCCGAGCGAGATCAAGCATGAGATCGGTTCACCTCCAACAAGGCCAACTCATCTGGCGTATTGATATTCGTGAACAACGCGGATCCCAGATCGCGCAGGCCCAACTGCTCGATCGTCACGCGATCACAATCGGATTGCGCAATCAATTCGCGCAACGACAGACGATCGCGAGCAAGATTCGTCCGCGCAATCTCCAGACAGACCGCTCGTTCGTAGATCGCGCAAAGCGGATGATCGCCCGCTTCGTCCGAGGGCACGACGACCTCGCTCTCTGGCCAGGCACAAAGCGCCAGCAGCACATCCGCACACAGGAACGGAAGGTCCGTTGCCACAACCAGGACTCGGGGAGAAGTCGCCGCCTCGAGCGCGCCAACGAGTCCGCGCAAAGCGCAGTCGGGGCCGGTCGGATCCGCGATGCGTCGACCAGGCGCTTCGTCGTCCGGGTTTCCCCCGACGAGCAGGGTTTCAGTGAACAGACCCGCAAGCAGACGCGCCGCGCGAGTCGACCACGATTCCCCGCGCCATTGAAGGTGGGCCTTGTCGCGACCCATGCGCTTCGACTCCCCGCCGAGCAGCAGCGCACCCGTCACATTGCCCAGAAGACTGGTCTGCATTGAATCAGAAGCCTCGCTCGGTCTGGTCGAAGAAGGTTGTCTCCAGAATCTGTACGTCGATTTCAGAATCCGCGGCCAACTCCTCCTGCTCCGCGGCGAAGACCGCGAGGCCGTCTCCTCGAATCAGCGAGGTCAGAACGCCGGAGCTTTGATTCGCCGTCGGCGTTGCGTAGAGCAGACCGGCTCGCCTTTCGAGGGCGACGCGCACGAAATGCATACGTCCGGCCTTTTTGGTCATAGCCTTCGTCAGTCGTGCACGGACCACTGGCCGGAAGAGCGCGCGATGTCCAAGCATCTTGCGGAGCGCGGGGCGAACGAATTGCTCGAAAGTTACAGAGGCTGAAACTGGATTGCCCGGAAGCCCAAAGACGAGTGTGCCCGTCGATTCGATTACACCAAAGACCATCGGAAAGCCGGGCTTCATCTGAACACCCCAAAACTCCAACTTGCAACCGAGCTCTTCGAGAACCGCGCGAACATGATCGTGATCGCCCACCGAGACGCCCGCCGAACTCACGATCACGTCGGCTCGGAGGCCCGCGCGAAGTCTTGCTTCGATTGCTTCCGGACGATCTTCGGCGATTCCTAGATAGATGGGATCGGCCCCGATCTCTCGACATTGAGCAGCCAACGTATAGGAATTCGAAGAAACGATCTGGCCGGAATCGGCGGCTCGATCCGGCTCGACCAATTCGTCGCCGCCCGAAAGGATGGCAACCGTCGGCCGTTGGGTAACGGCGACGACCGATCGCCCGACCGACGCCAGAACGCCGAGGTGGGCGGCACCTAACACCGTGCCGGCCTCGATCAAACGATCCCCTATATCGAAATCTTCGCCCGCGTCGCGAATATGCTCGCGAGGCCTCGGCGCAACCAAGATTTCGACGCCCGCCTTCGACGGACGCGTATCCTCCTGACGAACGACGGCATCCGCACCGTCCGGAAGCCGCGCACCCGTAAAAATTCGCGCGGCCTCACCGGAAACGAGAGGCCGCTCCCCATGACGACCGGCCGCAATCTCGAAAACGACCGGCAAGCAGACGGGGCTCTGCGCTGAGGCGTTCTCCAGGTCCACTCGAAGCACGGCGTATCCGTCCATCGCGGAACAGTCGTTAGGGGGCTGGCGGCGACTGGAATCGATCGATTCCGCCAGTACGCGACCGGCTGCGATGGCGGTCGAGAGCGTCTCCGCGCCAAGCGGGCGAGTCGCTCCGAGGATGGTGGCCTGGGCCTCTTCGACAGTCAGTCCTTCGCGCATTGCGCCCAACAATACCTTCTAGCGATCGTGGGCGGGACCCCAGACCGCCCTGGTTGATTCGCCCCCGGGGACTTCGAAGCGTGCCGATTCGCTTGCACCGGCTCCCGGCATCGCTAGAGTGCACAAAAATTAGGCAATTTCCGAACCGAGTTCAGGGCTTACCCTCCGCAATCCCACGAGTCACCGCACTACACATGAAACACGATCTCCAAGGCATCTTTGACGCGCTTCTCGAGGGCGTCGTCATCCTCGACGGCTCCGGCCGGATCGAACTCGCCAATTCCGAGGCAAACCGGATCTTTGGCGCGAACCGGGAACTGTCCGTGGGCCAGGAATTGACGCATGTCCTCGGCGCCGATCACCCGGTCTGCAAGATCGTCGAGCGCGTTGTGCGTGCGCAGCGCGCCTCGATTCATGACGAAGTCGAAATTCCCCGGCGACTCGAAGCGCCCATTCCAATCGACGTCGCTGTTTCGATCCTGAACGAGAGCGGAACCGACCAGGCAGGAATCGCCATCGCACTACGCGATCGGAGCCATGCCCGAAGGTTGCGCGAGGAGATCAGCGAACGCGAGCGACAGGAATCCTATGGCCACATCGCAGCAGGCATCGCCCACGAAGTGAAAAATCCCCTCGGTGGAATCCGCGGCGCGGCGGAACTGATCGGAATGGATGCCTCGAGCGGGCGCAGCGGAAAATATGCCGAGCTGATCGTCAATGAGGTCGATCGCATTTCCGGGCTGGTCGACGAACTAATGATCTTCGCTCGCGGCGACCAGCTCAAACTCGAGCACGTCAACATCCATCGCCCCCTCGACACCCTGCTCGACCTGCTGCAACTCGAACAGGGCTACGAGAACATCGAAATCAAGCGCCTCTACGATCCCTCTTTGCCCGAAGTGCTCGCGGACAAGGACCGATTGCAGCAAGCATTTCTCAATCTTGCGCGCAACGCGATGCAAGCGATGGAGGAAGAAGGCGGAACCCTCATCCTCTCGACGCGGATGACCCTCGAACATCGCCTGGTCGGCCCCGATGGTCGCCCGCAGCCGACGATCGAAATCAGCTTCTCCGATACGGGTCCGGGCATCCCAAGCCAGATCCTGAGTCGACTCTCCACCCCCTTCTTTACCACCAAGCAGAAGGGTACCGGCCTCGGCCTCTCGGTCGCGCGTCATTGGATCGGCCGCCATGGAGGTCGACTGCGCATCAAATCCACCGAGGGCGAGGGCACATGTGTCGACGTCGACCTTCCACTCCGCCCGCCTATCGGCGACACCCAGGAATCTCAGGAATATTCAAAATGACTGACCCCAATACCGGTATGCATATTCTCGTCGCGGACGACGAGCCTTCGATCCGATTCGTCTTGCAGGAATTGCTCGAGGACATGGGGCACCACGTCGAATCCGTCGAGGATGGGGACGCAGCGTTAGGCGCACTCAGTCGAGAGACCTTCGACCTTGCCTTTCTCGATATTCGCATGCCCGGCCAGACGGGTATCGAAGTCTTGCAACAATCTCGCGCCACTGGAAGCGAAGTTTCGATCGTCATCATTACGGCCCAGAACCTGCTCGAGAACGCTGTCGAGTCGATGAAGTCGGGGGCGCTCGACTACCTCGTCAAACCCTTCGCGCTGGCCGAGGTCAAGGCTCTGGTCGAGAAGGCACTCTCGACACGCGCTCTCAAACAAGAGGTGCGGGCGCTGCGGCGGGCAGTCGGAAGATCGGTCACGCCGGGCGGAGATCGCATGGTCGGGTCGAGCCTCGCGCTCCTCGAGATCTTCAAGACGATTGGCAAGGTCGCCCCGCGCAATGTCCCGGTCCTGATCACGGGCGAGTCGGGAACGGGCAAGGAACTGGTCGCACATGCGATCCACGCCGCGAGCCCGCGTGCCGAAAAGCCCTTCGTCGCCGTCAACGCCGCCGCGATCCCACGCGAATTGCTCGAAAGCGAACTCTTCGGGCACGAACGGGGCGCCTTCACCGGCGCGACCAGCTCGCGCGCCGGACGCTTCCGCGAAGCTTCGGGTGGCACCCTCTTCCTCGATGAAATCGGCGACATGGCCGTCGACTTGCAGGCCAAACTACTGCGCGTCCTGCAATCTGGGGAAGTCACGCCCGTCGGCGGCCGAGACACCGAGATCGTCGACGTACGAATCATCGCCGCCACCCATCACGACCTCGATGAGGACGTGCGCCAGGGCCAGTTCAGGGAAGATCTCCTCTATCGATTACGAGTCGTCCCGATGTCGATTCCACCGCTTCGGGACCGAGTCGAGGACATCCGCACCCTCGCAATTCATTTCGTCGAACGGTATGCCCGGGAGCTTGCGGAAGCCCCAGTCAGCTTGCCCGAACAATCCATTGAACGGCTCGAGGCCCATTCCTGGCCGGGAAACGTTCGCGAGCTCGAGAACGCGATCAAGCGAGCACTCGTGCTGTCGACGAACGACGTGCTGGCACCTGAGGAATTCGCCTTTTTGACGAATCCGACCAACGCCGGCGCGACGGATCAAACCCTCGAAGAGTTCATCGCGAGGGAAACCAACCTGCTATTCGATCTCGATGACACTTCGACGGATCTCTATCAGCAGATTCAACAACGCGTCGAGCGCTCACTTCTCGAGGTCGTGCTCACCCGCACTGCGGGTAATCAGATTCGGGCGGCGGCTCGGCTGGGAATCAATCGAAATACGTTGCGCAAGAAGATCACCGAACTCGGAATCGAACTTCCAAATCGGAGTGGATGAAAGGATCCTTCGTGGGCGATCGTGGAAAGGATTATCTCGGATTGCACGTGCTGGTGGACGATGACCCGCGCTGGGGATGTAGTCCCGTTGATCAGGCGCGTCACGCCTGCGCCGCCGGCGCGCCGGTGATTCAGTTGCGGGCCAAACATGCCAGCGATCAACAATGTCTCGAATGGGCGAAGGTGATTCGAAAGCTCACTCTCGAAGCGGGCGCCCGCTTCGTCCTGAATGATCGCTACGACATCGCATTGCTGGCCGAGGCCGACGCCGTCCATCTCGGCCAAACCGACCTTCCGCCCGACGCGATTCCGGAGAAGGTTCGCTCGCGACTTGCGATCGGGCGCTCGACCCATACCGAAGACGAACTCGAGAGGGCGCAGGGAGAAGACGTCGACTATGTCGCCTTCGGGCCCGTCTTTGGCACTTCGTCCAAGAAGATCGAATTTGACGCCAGAGGACTCGAAGCACTCACCCGGGCAACGCAAATGGCTGCGCCCCGCCCACTGATCGCCATCGGCGGGATCCAACTCGCTCATATCCCCGATCTCCGGCGTGCCGGTGTCGGTGGCTTCGCGGTCATTTCCGGCGTCGCGGGATCGCCGGATCCCACCGCTGCCGCGCGAAACTTCATTTCGAAATTTTCCGAGCGCCCGCGATGACCGAAATTGGCCTTCGAGCTGTATCCGGGCTGGGATTCTTCGTCTTGCTTGCAATTGCGTCGCTCTTCTCGAAGAACCGCTCCGCCATCGACCTGCGCATGGTCGGCCTCGGCACTGCCATCCAATTTCTTCTGGCCATCGTGTTGCTCGCGACGCCGATCGGCGACTACTTCTTCTCCTTCGTGAAGATTCCGGTCGAGATCCTCATCGATGTAACTCAGACCGGCGTCCACTTCGTTTTCGGCCCACTCGCCGAGCTGGGAAATAGCTTCGCGTTAGGCGTCCTCCCGATCATCATCTTCATGGGAAGCCTGTTCAGCATTCTCTACTACCTGGGCTGGGTTCAGCCGATCGTCCACGGTCTGGCCAGAGCGCTCGCGCGAACCATGCGGCTGTCCGGGGCCGAAGCCTTGGCCGCGATCGCGAACGTTTTCGTCGGCCTGATCGAGTCGGGCGTCGTGATCCGTCCCTATCTCGGACGTATGACCCATTCCGAGCTCTTCACCTTCATGACCCTCGGCATGTCGACCATCGCTGGTTCGGTACTGATCGCCTACGTCACGATTCTCGGTGGTGGAGATTTTGCCGGCCATCTCGTCGTGGCGAGTTTGATCTCGGCACCCGCAGCCCTCGTGGTCGCCAAGATCATGGTTCCGGAAACCGGAACACCCGAAACCCTGGGCTCGGCGCCCGAACTCGAGGGGGGTTCCGCGAGTAGTCTGGTCGATGCAGCGGCGGAAGGGGGCATGGTCGGCTTGCGACTGGCGCTCAATATCGGTGCGCTACTGATCGCCTTCGTTGCACTCGTCGCCCTCGCCAATACGATCATCGGTGGTCTGGCCGGTCTCTTCGGCTACCCCGATCTGACCTTGCAAAGCGTCCTCGGATTTCTCATGGCGCCACTCGCGCTGTTGATGGGAATTCCCTGGGCCGAGGCATTCGAGGTCGGATCGATGATTGGACTGAAAACGGTCGTCAATGAATTCGTCGCGTACGAGGCGCTCGCCCGCGCGATCGGAGACGGACTGGTGTCGGAGCGCAGCGCAATCATCACGTCCTACGCGCTTTGTGGATTCGCGAACTTTGGATCCCTGGCAATTCTTCTGGGCGGAATCGACGGCATCGCACCGGATCGCCGGTCCGAAGCTGCGGCGCTTGGGCTACGCTCGATTCTCGCGGGCACGCTGGCAACCTGCATGACCGGTTGCCTCGCAGGATTGATGACCTGAACCGGATCCCGGTGCTAGCCATTCGTCGCGACGCGACGCGCAGACGCGAAATGATACGAAGAGACGCGAAAGGGAACGGCCGAGTGAAGGAATTCAGATCTAAGGTCGCAGTCGTCACGGGTGCTGCGAGCGGAATCGGCCGGGCGACAGCCCTACGACTCGCCGAGCGTGGTTGTCGCCTGGTGCTCGCGGACATCGATCGCGACGGCCTCGAATCGATCGCAAAGGAAGTGGCCGAACTTGGCGCAAAAACTTCGACCCACGTGGTCGACGTCTCCTCTTCCGAGCAGATGGAGGCTTTCGCCGGTGAGGTCGAGGACCTTTACGGCGCCGTCGACCTCCTGATCAACAACGCCGGCGTTGCGCTCGCGGGGACCTTCGCGGAGCAACGCCTCCAGGACCTCGAATGGCTCGTCGGAATCAACTATTGGGGGGTCATCTACGGGTGTCACTACTTCCTGCCGCTCCTGAAGCGTCAGGATGAGGCCCACATCGTCAATGTGTCGAGCATGTTCGGCTTCCTCGGACTGCCTGAGCAGAGTGGCTACTGCGCAACCAAAGCGGCCGTGCGTGCACTGTCGGAAAGCCTCTGGGCCGAATTGCGACAGGACAAGATCGGCGTAACCAGCATCCATCCCGGTTGCATCGACACTTCGATCGTTGCTTCGAGCCGCATGGACGATGACGGAGACAGGGAAAGTGCGCGGGAACTCTTCAGCCTTCGCGGTGCACCCCCAGATGCAGTCGCCGTCGCGATCCTTCGCGGAATCGAAAAGAACAAGCTGCGCGTTCGCGTCCGTCCAGAATCGGTCGTCTCTGAATGGCTCAAGCGAATCTTCCCGGTCGCGATTCATCGGGTGATCGCAACCCAATGGGAAAGAGGCCAAGCCAGAAAGCTCAGGAAGAAAAACAAGAAATGAGTTGGCGTAGAACTGCGGCTCGCTACGGAGCGATCGTTGCGGTCCTCGTCGCGATGTTATGGCTGGCGTTGGCCCTGCAACTCGAGGGCTTCATCAATCGGGTCGATCCCGTTCCGCTGCCTGCCATCTCGCCGCGCGCACGTGCGCTTCACGACACGAGCTTCGTCGCCGACCTGCACTCGGACTCGCTCCTCTTCGGACGGAATCTACTCGAACGCAGCAGCCTCGGTCACGTCGATCTGCCGCGCCTCAAAGAAGGCGGGGTCGGCCTTCAAGTCTTCTCGTTGCCAACGATCGTGCCCTTCGGGTTGAACATCGAGCGCAATGAACGCCCGGGTCTCGACGCGATCACCCTCGCTGGCCTGGCACAACTCTCCCCGACCATGTGGCTCGGTCCGATGGGCCGAGCCCTCTACCGCGCCGGCCAACTACAGGACTACGCGCGCGCCTCCGACGGCGCCCTGCTTTTGATAGAGGACCGTGCGGACCTCGACCAACTCCTGGCGGCCCGCGCGGAGGGCGCGGAAATCACGGGGGCGCTGCTCGCAATCGAAGGCGCTCACGCGATGGAAGGGGCGCCCGAGAATCTGCAAACGCTCTTTGACGCGGGCTACCGAATGATTGGCCTGACCCATTTCTTCGACAATCGTTATGCAGGATCAGCACATGGGGTCGAAAAAGGCGGCTTGACCGAACTTGGCCGCCAAACGATCCAGGACATGGAAAAACTCGGCGTCATCGTGGACCTCGCCCACCTCGCCCCGACAGCAATCGACGAGCTGCTCGATCTCGCAACGCAACCCATGGTGGTTTCCCATACTGGCGTGCGCGGGACCTGTGACAATCGCAGGAACCTCTCCGATGAACACATTCGCCGGATTGCCCAGGCTGAAGGTGTCATCGGCATCGGCTATTGGGAAACAGCGGTGTGTGGTCGCACACCGGCCGACATCGCCAAAGCGATTGGCTATGTCGCAAACCTCGTCGGCGCTGATCATGCCGCATTCGGATCGGACTACGATGGCGGAACGACCGTTGGATTCGATACGAGCTTCATCCCTGCGCTGACCCAGGCGTTGATCGACGAAGGATTGGGCGACCTGGAAATCCGGAAGGTGCTCGGCGAGAACGTTCTCCGCCTGCTGACCAAGACGCTGCCACCGGCGGGCGTCGAAGCGGACTAACAACGCTCGACTTCCCGATCACTCGGTCTGCACATCTCAGTGGATTGGAACGGCGAAGGGTTTCCGCGGTGCCGAGCCTATGACGCCGACGGCCCCTGCACGTCGCTGGCGAGCGCGCTTTCGAGGCCATCGCGGTCTTCGGGATTTGAATCCGTGTGGGATTCAGATTCATCCACGTCCGGCTCGAGAAACATCTCCAGCATCAGGACGCCGACACCCACCACGATCCAGCTATCGGCCATATTGAAGGTTGGCCAGACGTAGCCACCCCAAAGTCGAAAGTCGAGAAAATCGATGACCTCGCCATAGAGCAGTCGATCGGTCAAATTCCCGATGGCCCCGCCTAATACTGCGCCAATCGCCGTCGCCGACAGGAGCTGCCCCGGTTCGAGCCGCCGAAAGAAGGCCAACAGGAGGATGATGGCGAGCAGACCCGTTCCCAGGAAAAAGACCTGCCGAAACTCCGCAGACATCGTCGCCATGAAACTGAAGGCGCCACCCGGGTTGCGGACATGGGTCAGATTGAAGAAATCGGGAATCACTGTCAGCCGCTCGCCGTAGTGGAAGCGATCGATGATCCAGAGCTTCGTCAGGCGATCGATGAGCAGCGTCGTGACGAAGACGACGGACAGAATGACAGTATTGCGGGAAAGGGCTCTCATGAACTCGCGAGGGTATCACGTCCGCTGAAACGACCCTCCTCCCGGTTCTGAAGCATCGGACTCCCCTGGGGAATTGCGTTTTTCGACCCCTGCGCGTTCACCACTCAGCTGCCCGACCACGCGAATCAATCTTCAAGGCCGCGTCCGCCGCAGCCGCCCGAAAGACCGGATCCTGCCGGATCTGATCCTCGCGCCAGCAGGCTTCCGTCATCTTGATCGCATGCTCCTGCAAAGAACAGGCGGCGTGATAGCGAATCTCGTCCCAGTTACCCGAGATGCGATCGACCTCCTCATCGGGCTCGGCGCGGGCCGCCTCTTCGCCAAACATCGAATGCATGGCTGTACTCGCCTGAAAGACGGCGGCCACCAATCGGCAGGCATCCGGCTCGGTTAGGCATCCGATCACCAGGCGTGCTGCGCTCGGAATCGTGAGGGCGTGGACATAGACGATTCGAGACTCGGGATGATCGAGGTAGAGACCGGCCGCAGCGCGGCAGAGTGCGCTCAGAAATCCATCCAGCTCCTCCGGTCTGGGCAGCGCTACCCCTTCGATCGCCTCTGCAAACTCCGGAAACGAGTCGAGCCGGCGAACGCTTTCGAAGAACATTCCGGCGCGGGCTTCGGCCTCTCCCACACGCGGCCATGCAGACAACGAATCCACGGCCTCGGTCGCCGGCGTCGTCCCGCTCCCCAGCCGTCCGGGAAGTGGCTGAAAGCGCGCGGACCAATAGGCGAGACCATGGGCCAGCTCTCTCCGGCGCAGCGGACTATCCGACGACTCGAGGTTTCGGATCGCGTGCGCGGTGCGCAGGAAGCCATGGCCGGCACCGGCGAAAAGCCCCGAAATCAACTTCGGCAGCGCCTCCGCGACGACGGACCGCCAGTCCTCCGCCTGCGCAAGTCGCCCTGCATAGGTCGCGACCCAGTCTGCGCTGCGCGAGATGTCACCGAGTGCTCCCGCCTCTTCCGCGGCAGCCAATCGGCTGCCCTGCTCCACAAAGGGCAAACGCGGCGCGTAGAGGCCCAGGAAGGCTGGAATCAGCGCCTGATGACCCAGACGATCGAGCGCCTCGGCGGCCATCGGCCCATGATTCGCCAGCCCGCCGGCGTATTCGAGACCGCCCAGATGAAAGCGCTCGAGTGCCTCGTCCAGATTTCCCACACTGCCCCTTTCCTTGCCTCAGCCCAATCGCAGAGCAAAAACGGTCTAACAGAATAGCGAGCCGACCCCATCAGCGTCCTAGATTGTCACGGGCTGCTAAGCTCCCCGCGCATTCCTCGTATCGTCTCTCGGCCGAGCCACCCGCGCCCACGATCGGATCCGACGCGTCCCGGAGTAGCGCCTGTCCGAGCCCCGATACGTCCCTCTAGCCTCACGACCTAGCTCTCTACAGAGCTTCACAACACCCGGCAACGCCCCGACTCGAAAGGATTTCCTCCATGGCCGACCCCGTTAGCGCCAGTCAAGTACTCGACGCACTCCGCCCGATCATCGACCCCGACTTCCAGAAGAGCATCGTCGATCTCGGCTTCATCAAAGACCTGCGCATCGATGGCGCCGCCGTCTCCTTCGCGATCGAATTGACGACCCCGGCCTGCCCGGTGAAAGATGAATTCAAGCGGGCCGCGCACGAACGCGTCCTGGCGCTCGACGGTGTCGACGACGTCGCGGTCACGATGACCGCGAACACGCGTCAGGCATCACGCCAGGCCGGAGACGGCCAGAACGCAGTCAACCTGCCCGGCGTGAGGAATATCATCGCCGTGGCCTCCGGCAAGGGCGGCGTCGGCAAGAGTACGACCGCGATCAATCTCGCCCTCACGCTTCGGGACGAGGGCGCGAAAGTCGGCATCCTCGACGCCGATGTCTACGGCCCTTCCCTCTCCTTGTTGACCGGCGTCACGGGCCGGCCCGACACGACTCCGGAGCGAAAGATCATGCCCCTCAACGGTCAGGGCATGAAGTTGATGTCGATGGCCTTCTTCGTGAACGATGACTCACCGGTGATCTGGCGCGGCCCGATGGTCCATGGCCTGATCAAACAATTCCTGACCGACGTCGAATGGGGAGAGCTCGACTACCTGATTGTCGACATGCCTCCGGGCACCGGCGATGCCGCGCTGACCTTGACCCAGATGGCGCCGCTCTCGGGCGCCGTCATCGTCACGACGGCGAATGACTTGTCCTTGATCGATGCGCGCAAAGGACTCCAGATGTTCGAGAAGGTCGGTGTTCCGATTCTCGGCATCGTCGAAAACATGTCCTACTTCACGCCTTCGGATCAGCCCGATCGCAAATATCACATCTTCGGACGCGGCGGCGGCGAGCGGGTCGCAAAGGAACTCGGGGTCGACTTCCTGGGCGAAGTGCCGATCGACCCTCGCATCGCAGAAGACGGTGACCTGGGTCGGCCGATCGTCGCAAGCCAGCCGGATTCACCGTCCTCGGTCGCGTTTCGGCGGATCGCCGGGGAAGTTGCTCGCAAGGTCGCGATCCTGGCGGTCAAGAATCCGCCCGTCGCCGACGCCAATATCACCTGGGTGAACTAAGAGCCTGGAGTTCGCCAGCTCGGCTGAATCGCCGCCGGTGGGATCAGGCCTTTCGAATCAATCGCAGACAAAGCGCCGGCGTAACCGTGATGTCGACGAGCCACGCGATTGCGAGGGTTGCAGCGCCGAGCATTCCGAATTCGGCTTGATTGCGAAGCTCACTGAAGCCAACGACCAGCAGGCCGACACAGATCGCGAGGGTGGTACAGGTAATCGCGCGACCAACATGGACGAGCGCATGACGCAAGGCGACTTCGACATCGCCGTATTGGCGCAACGCGCGACGATACTCGACAAGGAGATGAAGCGTGTCGTCGACGGCCACACCCAACACGATCGAACCCATCAGGGCGGTCGAGTTGTTGAGCGTGATTCCGGTCGCCCCAAGAAGTCCGAAATAGAGCAGCACCGGCAATAGGTTCGGGATCAGCGCATAGAGGCCGAGACGCACCGACTTGAAGTAGCCGATCAAGAGCAGACCGATCATCCCTGACGCCGCAAGCAAGCTGAGCGCTTGTCCGCGCGCGATTCGGTTGGCCGCCCGGGTCAGCAGGATCGCATTGCCCGTCGTGTGCCCGCGAATCTCGTCGGGCAGCTCCGCCAGACGAAGATCGATTCGCTTCGCGAGTCGATCGAATTCGCGGGTCTCGGTCTCCGTCGAGCGAACCATGACCGTAATCACCTGATGGGCGCGATCGAGGAGCATGTCGAGCTCTTCGTTGGCACCGAAGAGCAGCAGCTGCGCGATCAGGTTCTCACTATCCGGAATTCGTCGCGTGGGGGTTTGCTCCGGCCCGAGCGCCTCGTTCAAGACCTCGAGGTATTGAACAACGGAAGTCGTACTGCCGATCTCCGGTTGAGCGACCAGCCACTCCTGAAGCTTCGCAACCTCGCGCAACAACTCCGGCCGCTCGAAGGCGCCCGGCTCTTCGGCGCGAAGCATCACATAGAACTGATTCGCGCCACCAAAGAGTCGATCGACTTCCTCGTAGGCGATCCGAATCTCGGAGTCCTCACCGAAGTTCTCGATCACCGGAAGGTTGACCTCGATCTTCGTGGCCGCCCACAAGGCCCCTGCCATCACGACAGCCGTAACGACGAGGATCGCCCGCGCATAACGAATATCGAATTCCACGAGGCTGCGGAAACGCCGATCGAGCCAACTCGTCTCCGGTACCAATGCCGCGACGCGAGCCACCTTCTGCCCAGAAAGCAAGAGGGGAACGAGCGTGAGTGCCGCAAGCAGCGTCGCAGCCGTGCTCACGACGGAGAAGATCCCAAAACCGCGAATCACATCGAGCCCGTTCGCCAACAGCGAAATGAATCCGGCGGCCGTCGTGAGTGCCGTGAACGTGACCGGAAAAGCCACTCGCGCGAGCGCACGCTGGGCGCGGTCGGCGCCGCTATTCGTTTGAAAACTCGCCACGACATGCGTCGCGTACGCGAAACCGAGCACGAGCACCAGGGGTGGAATCAGTGTCGTCACGATATTGAGATCGTGTCCGACCCAGCCCATCACACCGACTGTCCAGACCAGCCCGAGTCCGACGGCGGCAATCGGAACGAGGCCGAGACGGACACTTCGAAAGAAGGCGCAGGAGATCACGCTCATCAACAAAAAGACGACTGGGACCATCATCGTCAGCTCGGAGGTCATCAGCCGCCCGACTTCCGCTTTGATATAGGGGGTTCCCGCCAGGACGACGGACATGTCCGGAGCCGCCGCGCGCGCAGCGTCGCGGACCTCGAGGTCGAGGGACTTCGCCAGGAAGATGGCTTCCGGCATGCGCTCGAAGGTCACCAGGATTCCCGTCGCCGTCCCGTCCTTCGAAACGAAAGTTCCCGCACGGAGCGGGTCGGAGAGCACGTCTCGGCGCAGGTCGTCGGCTTCGCGCTGCGTGCGCGGCATGGTCTCGAGGAAGCCAGAGATATCGAGATCGCCATCGACCGGCCGCATTCGAACCGCGTTCGCCAACCCTTCGACATGGTGCACGCCCTCGACCCGCTCGACGGCACGCGTGACGCGGACGAGTGTCTCGAGACCGTCGGGGGTAAAGAGCGAGTCCGAGCGAAGGGAAATGAGCACGATGTCGTCGCTGCCGAAGCGCGTGAGCAGCTCTTCGTAGAAGCGGCGCGCCGGATCGTCGGCCGGCAACATTTCATTGAGAGAGGGATCGATCTGAAGTCGCGGAACGCCACGAATCGGATCATAGATTCCGGTGATCGCTGCGATCGTCAGGACGACGAGTCCCAGCGCAACCGCACCACGATGGCCGAGAACCCAGCTCGAAAATGAATCCGACAGACTCAACCCTTCGCCTACCACCGTTTGGTCACTACGAGAACGCTTCAGTGCGCGACGGAGGCGGGCGCCGATTCCTGCAGCGCCCGTTTCGTGAACTGTTCGACCGGCAGTCTTGCCCGGGATTCGAACTGATCGATGCGAATGATCGTACGCGACTTGCGCCGAAGGTCTTCCATGACGAACACGTAGGGCAGATGGGCCGTCCCAATTGTGCGAATCTCTTCTTCGGGCGCACGAAGTCGTTTGCGAAGCCGATCATCACGCTCGAAGAGATCGATCTGGACCGGCACACAATGTTGTTGGTCGATGTAAGTGAGTACACGCGTGTATTCGGATCCGTCGTCCGGCCCCGGAATCGCCTCGAGCAACCAGGCGGAACGCCCATCGACTTCGGCGATGCCGATCAATTCGAGGTTGGCCCGGTCCAGGGGATCGCGCATCCGCTGCAGGTCTTCGAAGCTAAAGTCGGTTCCCAGGACCGGCCCACGAAGTCGCTTGCTGCGAACGCGCTTCACGCGTTTGATCTCGGGTAGCCTGAGGAAGAATTCGGGCTGATCGGATTCTCGATCCATGATCAGTAGTGCCGTACCCGCTGTCTTCGCGGGCTCGGAAACCCGAAGAATGATTCGAGCGAGCTCGTCGTCGTCCTTCGTCCAGCGCACCTCGGCGCGCGACCTTGTCGTGACACCGCTCTGGTCGATCGCTTCGACGCTGAACTCGATGACCCCCGCAGCATCCGGCAGATTTCGACTGGCGCAGGCTTCGATCTCTGACAGCGTCGCCGACGCACCGAGCAAAGCAGGCCTGGCACGATCCGAAGCGGTGGAATGTCCCGGAGCGAGGACAGCGGCGCAGACGACGACACCAGCCAAAGCGCAAGCCAGCGCGCCCGAACGGGTCCACGGCAAGCGGCGACGCATCTCATCGCACACCGAATCAGATCGCATTTCGTCTCGAACCTTTTGTCATGAACGTGTTGCCACGCGCTTTCCGCCCACTATCCGGGCGAGAGGCTGGATCAATCCACCCGGGCCGTCGACCCGCACGGCCAAAAAGGGCCCTACTCCCCACGCCCGGGAGTCGGACGCCTCGGCTCAAACCCGTCTCTTCAGCCCTTACGACACACCGAAGCACCAGCATGAACACCTAAGCCCCGGGCAGGGCACACAGCCCCCTATTGTGTGCGTTGTGGGCGCGGCCCATGGATCATCTCCGGGTGGAGTATCGGAGCGGACCCCACCGGACCCTTCAAGGATTTCGCGACGTATTCGTCATATTCGAATTTTTTGAACACGAGGGTCGCCGGCGGCTGGAAGAATGTCTCAGGAACCTTGAAGCCCGAGGCCCAATTCGAATAGCTGAGCGTCGCAGATTCCCCGGACTCCCGATTGAAGTTCTCGACCCGCAGCGGAACCTTCGGCTCGTCGACCCTGACCCAGACCGTCCGTCGTCCCTGGGAATTCGTCACACGCCAGGTCTCCGCGGGGACACCCGACAGAATGCCCGTTTCGACGCGTTCACCACCGGCTCGGATCAGTCCCTCGAGGTCGTTCCCGAAAGGCCGCTCGCGCTGGCCATCTTCAGCGATGGCCTGCGCCGATCGCTTGATCTCGATTCCCTCCCCGACCAGTTCGTCGTACACCCAATATCGATCACCGCGTACGATCGTCACGATCGGACTCACACCGACCAGGGTCTGGCTACGCAACGCCGACCCGAGCGACCAATAATGCGTCACGCGATAGCCGCTGCGCCCCGAAATGACCGTCGACGTATACCAACTATCGGAACCCGAGCGGACCTTGTCTTCGGCCGCCAGTGGAGAGGCCGCCCATTGCACAGAGATCGCAAGCGCTACCACTACGACGAATCTCGATCGCACAACGCGAGTCAAAAAAACAAAACACATCAATTCGTCGCCTTCTTCGAATGGTTCGTGGGCGTACTTTCCAGCGAAAATCCTGGGATTGGATCTTCTTTCATCTGTGCTGGAATAGGAAGGCCTAGCAGCTCTAGAATGGTCGGCGCGACGGCAAGGCTCGATATACGGCCGACCCTCGTGCCCAACCGGACGCCGCGCCCGCGCGCCACCAGAATGCCGGCCATCTCGGGCGAGCTCGCGGGATAGCCATGAAAGCCATCGATCAGGGTCAACGTGCCCACGATAGCGGTCCCAATCGGCGCTCGGACGACGAAATCCCCAAAACGGGGGTCTGCCACATGCCAGCTTTCCGGCGCTTCCCCACTGGCATACGCCTCCATTCCCGCTTCGCCAGCGACCTCGAGCGCACGCGCCAAGGTCGCCGCGCTCCGCTCGCCATCATTGAAAACGCCGATCGCAAAACCACCGGTCCCGAGAAGCGAGACCTTCAACCCCGCTTTCCGAAGCGCACGACCCAGATTCGATCGCTCTTGTGCCAGGACCATGCCGTGGTCGGAAACGAAAATAAGGGTCGTCGATGCGAAGAGATCCCGCTTCTCCATCTCGCTCACGAGGCGCGCGATCTGAACGTCCTGAGGTGCCAGGGACGTCGCGACCGCGGGCGTCCCCGGACCCGAGACATGCCCGGCATGGTCGGCGCCATGAAACCAGGAGGTGATCAAACGTGGGCGCTTGGCGGGATCTTCAATCGCCAGCCATTTCAGGATCTGAGTCACCTTCGTCTTCTCGAGCGTCCGCGAGGAAAATTTCTTGAATAGTCTGGGTCCCGGCCCGTCTTTCCACGGCCCTTCGGACCCGACCCAATGAAACGAGGCGCTGGGCATCCCGTGACGTTCCACGATCGACCAGATCGGCTCCGATTCGATCCAGGTATGGATGGCATCGCGCTTGAAGCGACCGCGAATCGGATCGATGAAGACATTGTTGACCAGGCGATGTTCTTCCGGCCCGACCCCGGTCACCATGCTCACGTGACTCGGAAAAGTATTCGAGGGATCGACGGGGATGAGCGCATCGGCCCGCAAACCCTGCTCTCCGAGCGCGACCAGACTCGGTAGCTGCTCGAAGGTCAGGTCGCCCGGGCGGGTGCCGTCCATCGAGATCAAGACGACGGTCGGCGGCGCCAGGATCTCGGACTCGGCGAAAGCGGCCGAGATCGGCCAGACCACCCCTGCCGCCAACACCGCCAGGAATAGTGCCATCGATGGCGATGGCGATGGCGATGGCGATGGCGATGGCGAAAGTGACGCCGACAACAAAGGTCTGCCCATCGAACTCTTGGATCGTTTCAAAGGATGCGCTCTCCGGGGCGGGAACTTACCATCGCTTCGCATGCAAAGCGTACTCTCGATTGCTGGCTCCGACCCGACCGGCGGCGCCGGCCTCCAGGCCGACCTTCAAGTCTTCCAAGCCCACGGTGTCCACGGCGCGGCCGTGCCGACCGCGCTCACGATCCAGGACGGACTGAAGATCGGCCGGGTGCTCCCCGTCTTCCCTTCTGTGTTGTTGGAGCAACTCCGTTCGACCCTCGACGTCATCCGCCCGGATGCGATCAAGATCGGCATGTTGGCGACCGACGACATCGTCCGGAATGTGCTGCTCTCCCTGGCCCAGGTACAGGGCACACCGGTCGTCATCGATCCGATCCTGACAGCGAGTGACGGCTCCGCGTTGCTCGAGAAACGCGCCTACCCTGCCCTGCGCGACCTGATCCATCAGCGCTGCCTGTTGACGCCCAACTGGCCCGAAGCCGAGACCCTGGTCGGTGCGTCGCTTCCGCGCCGCAAAGACGGGGAAGAGGCGGCGCGCGAGTTGCTTGGGGATCTTGAACTCCAGGCGGTGTTGTTGAAGGGTGGCCATCTCGAAGGCGACGCCGACGACCTGCTCGTCATGCGTTCCGGCGAGGGGCCGAGTGCTGAAATCGTCTGCGAATGGTTGTCCGGCGAACGTTTGCCGGGTCCGCCCGTCCACGGAACGGGATGCGCCCTCTCGGCGGCCATCGCTGCCGGGCTCGCTCGAGGAAAGAGCATCCGCGAGGCGGTCATCGAGGCCAGGATTTTCGTCCGCCGAGCCATCGACCAGGCGCACACCCTGAAAAACGGCGCTCGCATCCTGGCCTTTCATGAGTGAGCTCGAAGCGGTCCCAGACGATTCGCCAGACCCGATGGCGACCTACGCCGGCGGTCTGGCTGAAGCGAAGACCGATGAAGCCCTCTGGACCCAACGCTCGCGGCTGGCTTCGAATGCACGGCTCTTCTGTTTCGCGGCCTTTTTGATCGTCGCCTGGCTGGCCTTCGGGACCCGGAATATCGCCGGAGCCTGGGTTGCACTCCCCGCCCTGGCCTTCGTCGCCCTGGTCATCGCCCACGACCGCATCCTGCGCCGCGAAGAACGCGCCATCCGTATCCGGCGATTCTATGAAGACGGAATCGCCCGCCTCGAGCATCGCTGGGCCGGGCTGGGAAATCCCGGGGACGTCTACCGTGACCCGAATCATCCCTACGCGGAAGACCTCGACCTCTTCGGTGCCGGCTCACTTTTCGAGCTGCTGGCGACGACGCGAACCGCGACGGGCAGTCACCGGCTCGCCCAATGGCTACTCGAAGCCGCGGACGCCAACATCATCCGTCGCCGTCAGGCCGCCGTCGCCGAGCTTCGACCGCGACTCGACCTGCGCTTGCGCATGGCGCTGGCCGGCGATGAGGCGGGCTCTGCGCTGCAACAGGAAGCCCTCGAAGCCTGGGCCGCCGCACCCGCCGCACCGCTTCCACGTTCGATCTTCTACCTCGCCCTGGCTGCCACTTCACTCTCCCTAATGGGCATCGCTCTCTGGATCTTCAGCGGCTCGGGCCCGGGGCCACTCGTCGCCGCCCTCGCGCTGCAATCCGCGCTCGCCCTGGCACTGCGAAAACGCGTGGCCCCCGTGCTGGCCGCAGCGGAGACGCCGGTTCAATCCCTTGCCCGCACGGCCTCCCTCCTGGGTTGTATTGAATCCGAAAAATTCGAGGCCGCTCTGCTGACAGAGCTTCGAGCCGAACTCGAAACGACCGGGCGGCCACCTTCGGGAGAACTCGAAGCCCTGCGCAATCTCGTCGACCGACGCGATGCACGCGCCAATCAATTCTTCGCACCGATCGCCGCGCTCCTGATGTGGGGAACCCATGCGGCACTGGCCCTCGAGAAGTGGCGCGCGCGTTGTGGCCCAAGATTGTCGATCTGGATCGAAGCCGCCGGAGAAATCGAAGCCCTCTGTGCGCTTTCGAGCTTCGCCTACGAGCATCCCGACGATCCCTTCCCCGAGATCGTCGAGGACGAAGCGACCTTCGAAGGAACGGCGCTAGGTCACCCGCTTCTGCCCCCCGATCGTTGTGTCCAGAATGACCTTCAGCTGTCGTCGGGCTCGAAGTATCCGCAGGGATTGGTGATGAGCGGTTCGAATATGTCCGGCAAGAGTACGATGCTGCGAACGGTCGGCTGCAATACGGTTCTCGCACTCGCCGGTGCACCGGTTCGCGCAACGGAGCTACGAATCTCGCCGCTGCGTATCGCGGCTTCGATTCGAATCGTCGATTCGCTACAGGAAGGCCAGTCGCATTTCATGGCCGAGATCACACGTCTGCGACAGGTCGTCGACATCTCGCGCGGGAAGCCGCCGGCCCTCTTCCTGCTGGACGAAATCCTCCACGGTACGAATTCGCATGATCGACGAATTGGCGCAGAAGCCGTCATCAAGGGACTGATCGAGCATGGTGCCCTCGGCATCGTCACGACCCACGACCTGGCGCTCACCGAGATCGTCCCGAAGAGCGACGGCAAACTCCGCAATGTTCATTTCGAAGACCACCTGGAGTCCGGTGTCATGCATTTCGACTACGCTCTTCGAGACGGCATCGTCGAAAAGAGCAATGCCCTCGCCCTCATGCGCTCCATCGGTCTCGACGTCTAGTCAACGCCCTGAAAAGATTCGATCCGAATATCCCCGCTCAATCGTCGCGTACCAGATTCCAGGGAGTTCCTATGTCCGCACCCATCTATTCAAGCGCAATCGCGTGCCTGCTCCTCACCTTGAGTGGCTGGACGCTCCCCGTGAACGCCTCGGAAGTCGACCGAATGGAGCGCCACGACGGAGCAAGTCCCGATCGTGAAGCCAACGCCTGGTTCGCGGCAGGTCGAAAAAGCGTGAAGCAGGCCTCGCGCTTCATCAAGGGCGAGGCGCCGGCCAGGAATGTCATCCTCTTCGTCGGCGACGGAATGGGCATAGCGACCGTCACTGCCGCCCGCATTCTCGAGGGCCAACGCCGGTCCGAGCCCGGCGAGGAGAACCGACTCGCCTTCGAGACGCTTCCGCATGTGGCCTTTTCGAAGACCTACAACACCGACGCGCAGGTTTCGGACTCTGCCTCGACGATGACCGCAATCGTTTCGGGTGTAAAGACGCAGACCGCTGTGTTAGGCGTTGATGAACATGTCCAACGGGGAAACTATAAGAGCGTCGCAGCGGCGAGTGTGCTCACGATTCTCGAAGAGGCGGAAGATCGCGGACTGGCGACCGGCATCGTATCAACGGCCGCGCTGACCCACGCCACGCCCGCAGGCTGCTACGCGCACGTCCCCCTCCGCTCATGGCAGAACGATTCGAAGATGCCCAAGAAGGCGCGCAAGGCCGACTTCCCCGACATCGCTCGACAGCTCATCGAATTCAGTCACGGCGATGGAATCGAAGTCGCCCTTGGCGGCGGACGCAAGCACTTCACCCCCCGCGGCAAGCGTGATTCCGAGAACTTCCTGGAATCGGGCAAGCGAAAGGACGACCGGGACCTCACTGAAGAATGGGTCAAGGCGCGAGAGGGCGCGCAATACATCTGGAACCGCGAGCAATTCCTGGCCATCGACCGCGCCAAGACTTCACACCTCCTCGGCCTCTTCCAGGCCGATCACATGAATTTCGAAGCAGACCGAGGCAAGGATTCCGGCGGTGAACCGTCCCTTGCCGAAATGACCAGCCTCGCCATCGACCTGCTCTCAAAAGATGCAGACGGATATTTCCTGATGGTCGAAGGCGGACGAATCGACCACGCGCATCATGCGGGCAACGCCTACCGCGCTCTCGGCGACACGATCGCATTCTCTGATGCCGTGCGAGCCGCGCTCGAGAAGGTCGACCTGAACGACACCCTGATCGTCGTCACCGCCGACCACAGCCATACGCTCACGATCGTTGGCTACCCAAAGCGTGGAAACCCGATTCTTGGCAAGGTCGTCGGCATCGACTTCTCCAAGGACGGAAGCGCGAGCGGCGAAGTCTCCCTCGACAGCGACGGTAAGCCCTATACCACGCTCGCCTACTCGAACGGGCCCGGCTTCGTCGATTCGAAGAAGCGCCCTGACCTCTCGAAGGTCGACACCGAGGCTCCCGACTATCTCCAGGAATCGACGCTTCCCCTATCGAGTGAAACGCACGCGGGCGAGGACGTCCCGATCTATGCCGGAGGACCACGCGCCGCCCTCTTCCACGGCGTCCGGGAACAGAACTATATCTATCACGCCATGGTCGAGGCCTTCGGATGGACGCATGGCGGGGTCCCGACCGACTAGCGTGGCCTCCCGGCAACCCGCTGGCCTAAGCGATCGTCCAGAGTTCCGCGATCGCAACGCCATGTTGCGTGAGTACATCATGCTCGGTAACGAGTTCAGCATCTCCGGACTTCAGCAGGCGTTCGATCATGACCAGGCGCTCGGGGGGAGCTGGCAACACCTCCCCGACCACGGGAACCCCAGGCTCACGGCCGGCCAACCTCGCGACGGCCTTCATCCGGTCGGCTTCGAGGTTGGCCGCGAAGCGCCAGACACACCCCTCGACCGACCGACCTAGCACGAACCGGGGCAAGACCCCTTCGCCCAACACGTGAAGGATTCGACCAACAGCGTCATACTCGTAACGCATTCCCAGCGATTCGATGATCAGCTCGAGTCCACTTTGCGTCGTCGGTCGTTCCACCATTGCTGGAGTCTAGTCCCCTCCGTTGAATTCGCGATTTGCTCTCACGGAATCAGGATTCCGGGTTATGCTATGCGAGCGCCCAGTTTTGGTTGGAGACCGTGATGATCGAGCATCCGAACTCGCTCCTCGTGCACCACTGCCTGCAGGCGGCCAGCAAAGGCGATCGGCACACGCTACGCGCTCTCTGGGCCCCGGACATCGTCTGGCATATCAAGGGGCAAAGCCCCTGGCGTGGCGATGTCAAAGGCGCTGACCAGATCCTGGAATATCTAGCCGAGATCGGCAGCATCGGAGCCGCCGGCCTACATACCGAAGTCGAAGACGTCATGGTCAGCAGCGACCGCGCGGCCATGATCTGCCATGCCCACGCAACCATTGGCGACCGGGTGGTCGACGCCGACTACCTGATCATTGCGAAGATCATCGGCCGGAGAATCCAGGAAATCACCTCGGTCCCCGTCGATCCCGATCGCGCGGCGGAACTCTGGGTGGATACGGCTGGAACCATGACCACTCCGCCCCCACCATCCGCTTCGACGTAGATGAATCAACCCGCGGACGAAATCGGATCACGGCCTGCCTGATCGCTAGGCGGCCTCGAGCGCTACCAAGAGCTTTTCCCAAATCCCCCCGAATGCGCCATTGCTCATGACGAGCACGACATCACCATCCCGTCGTCCAGCGACGACCCAATCGACGATTGCGTCGATCTCCTCGAAGGCCTGTGCGTCGAGTCCGCGATTGCGCAACGACTCCGCCACCGACGACGAAGACAGGCACTCCGTCACTTCCCCGGTATTGCTGTAGATCGGCTCGTCGCCAACCTCTGCAATCGCGATCCGGTCTGCACGTGCGAGCGCCTCGACATAGTCGTCTTGAAAGAGCGCGCGGCGACTCGTATTCGTCCGGGGCTCGAGGAGCGCGATCACGCGACTGCCCGCATGTCGCTGGGCGATCGCTTCGATCGTTCCGGCCACCGCCGTCGGGTGATGGGCGAAATCATCAACGATCGTGACACCGGCGGCGGTGCCGCGAACCTCTTGTCGACGTTTGACGCCAAGGTGATGCCTGAGCGCTTCGATCGCTTCCTCGACTGGAACACCCAATGCGTCCAGGGCAGCCAACACGCCGACGACATTCTCGGCGTTATGCGCCCCAAAGAGTGGACTCAACAGCTCGAAGCTTCGTCCGCCTCGTCGATCCTCGAGTGCGAAGCGCAGACCTTCGGATTCCGGCCGGAGATCGTGCCCCCACCAATCTGCGGTCGGCGGCCTTTCACCATGGCCTGCACCTTCTACCCCGTAACCAATCACTTCACAAGAAGCGTCTGCAAGAACGTCGCGTACCCCCTCGTGTGAGACGGCCGCGACGATTCGTCCTTCCGCCGGCATCGACCCGACCAATTCACGAAACGCAGACTTCACATGATCGAGATCCCGATAGATATCCGCGTGATCGAACTCGACCGAAGTCAGGATCAACGTATCAGGGTGGTAGTGGAGGAATTTTGGCGTCTTGTCGAAGAAGGCCGTGTCGTATTCATCGCCCTCGACGATGAAATGGTCGCCCTCCCCCTCGCGAAAGGACCCGCCGAAGTCGAGCGAGATTCCGCCGACGAGGAGCGACGGATCGCGTCCGGTCGCGAGCAGGATCTGCGCCATCAGATTCGTCGTCGTCGTCTTTCCATGAGTCCCGCTGACCGTGACACAATGACGCTTCGAAATCGCCAATTCGTAGAGGGCATCGGAGAACGATCGATAGGGAAGCCCGGCGTCGATCGCAGCGACCGCTTCGCGGTTGTCCGGGCGAACCGCATTGCCGATCACCACGAGATCGGGCCGGTCGTCCAGAACATTCGCAGACCGGAAACCTTCGACGACTTCGATTCCCCAATCCGCGAGCGCGGTACTCATCGGCGGGTAGAGTTTCTTGTCCGAACCCGTGACGCGAATACCTCGCGCCTTCAAAAGGCCGGCGAGGGAGCCCATTCCCGTCCCGCCAATGGCGATGAAATGAACATGGTCGAGCTGTTCGGGCATCGGGGCGCTCATTCGGCGGTCAGGCCCTCGACGATGGCGTCGTGCACCTTGGGGCGCAGCGAAAATTTACTGCGCTTGGTGACCTGATGGATTCGATTGGTGAGCATGACGACGATCAGCTCGCGTTCCAGATCGATCCAGAGCGAAGTGCCCGTGAAACCGAGATGACCGACCGAGTGAATCGAGAAATGCTCGCCCGAGGACGAGACACCCTCGGTCGGCGTATCCCAACCGAGTGCCCAGTCGGAGGATTCGGGCAGGTTCTGGCGCTCCGAAAATTCCCGCACGCGTGCCGGCGGCAGGACATCACTGCGTCCATGCCATGCATCGAGGAAAGTTTCGCCGAATTTCATCACATCATCCGCGGTCGAGAACAATCCCGCGTGGCCGGCCACACCACCCATCGCACAGGCATTCGGATCGTGCACTTCACCCCACAGAATTCGCTCGCGCCATGGACAGTTTTCGGTCGCCGCCACGCGACGACGAATTCCATCGGGTACGGCCTGCGAGCCATCGACGGGCAGCGGGAAGAAATGCGTATCCGCGAGTCCAAGCCGCGTAAAAATTCGCGATTCACAGAACGCATCGAGGGATTGGTGCGAGACCGCTTCGACCAAAGCGCCTAACACGATGAAATCGAGATCGCCATAGACCGCCGCCTCGCCGGGCTCATGGACGAGCGCCGAGCGAAGCACACGATCGAGAATCCATTCGCGTCCCTCAACGGTTCCGATCCACGGCTCGCCTGTCTTGCGTTCCTTTTGAATCAACAACTCATGAAACCCGCGCCAGGGCTTGAGCCCCGCGCAATGGCAGAGCAGCTGCCGGATCGTGATGTTTTCCTTGCCCCGATCGGCGAAGCTCGGAAGGGATTTTGCGACGGGGTCGTCGAGGCAGATCGTTCCTTCGTCGACCAACATCATGATCGCGGTGGTCGTCGCGATCGGCTTGGTCAGGGAGGCGAGATCGAAGATCGTGTCGCGGCGCATCGGCAATCGCTCAGGGCGAGCCGAGGCGAGCCCGCGAACCCAGGCGTATTCAAGGATTTCCCCTTCACGCGGCATGCGCGCGAGCACGACGGCACCCGGGATCTCCTGCTTTTCGATGGCTTTGTCGAGTGCTGTCTCTACTCGGCCGAGCTTCCGCTCGATCAGACTCCGCTTCATTCTGCTCCAAACCCCCCGATTGCAGCCACTGGCCCAGCCCTTGTCGTCGGCAACCTACCGCGTCGTCACTGCTGATTCCAATATCTCGAGCTCACCGCGTGAGCCATCAAGCGCCCCTCGACCAGCAAAGGGCCAAGGGCGGTTGTCCTCGCCATGTCCAAATGGCAGATCCGTCACGACCGGAATCTCGAGGGGCGTGAAAACCTCCTCGAAAAGCCGCGCCATCGTCCATTCCGGGTACCGCTCATCGTCGCATTTCGTAAAGCTGCCCAATGCGATTCCGACGACACGATCGAATTTTCCGGCGGCGCGTAGCTGCTGCAGCATCCGATCGATTCGATAGGGCGGTTCGGTCACGTCCTCGAGCATCAAGATGGAATCCCGGGTATCGATTTCCCACGGCGTACCCAGGCTCGCGACACATACCGTGAGCGAGCCGCCGACCAGACGCCCTTCGGCCCAGCCGCTTTCGAGCATCTTTCCGCTATATCGCGGCAATGGCCCGGTTCCCTGCAGCGTTCGGATCAGGGCTGAGCCGGCCTCGCCTTCGAGCGATTCTTTTCGCTCCAGCATGGGGCCGTGAATCCCGAGTAGCCCGGCCTTCTTTCGCTGCCAGAGCAGCAGGGTCGTAATGTCGCTGTAGCCAACCAGGGGCTTTCCCGCCTTGCGGAAGGCGGCCGCGTCGAGGGCGTCGATGATTCGATGGCAACCGTATCCGCCACGTGCGCAGATAATCGCGTCGACGTCCGGGGCGTTCACGAATTCCATCAGCTCTTGTGCGCGTCGCGCGTCGGAGCCTGCGAGATAGCCATCGCGGTCGAGTACGTCGTCGCGCACTACGGTCTCGAAGCCGAGCCGTTCGAGGGCGGTGCGGCCCGCGGAGAGGGCGTCGGGATCGACTGGGCCGGCCGGGGCGGCAATCGCGATCCGCGCACCGGGCCGAATCGCCCGAGGACGCCGAAGACTGGGCACTAGAGCCCACCCGGATCGGTGTCCGGCCCGAATCCTCCGCCGACGAAATCATCTCGCGGAGGCTGGAACTGTCCACCTCCTTGTGAGCCGTCGTAGGGATCATCAGAAAGCGGCCAGTCACGAAATTGCGCGTATTTGCCGACGAACTCGAGTTTCACGGTGCCCGTCGGACCGTTTCGCTGCTTGGCCAGAATTAATTCGGCCAGGTCTTCGAATTCCGTTTCCTTGTTGTAGACGACATCCCGGTAGATGAATCCGATGATGTCCGCATCCTGTTCGATTGCACCGGATTCGCGTAGGTCTGCGAGCATCGGGCGTTTGTCTTCCTTGCGCGACTCCGGCCCCCGGTTCAGCTGAGAGAGGGCCATCACCGGAATATCCAACTCCTTGGCCAACCCCTTCAACCCTCGGCTGATCTCGGAAATCTCCTGCTCCCGGCTCTGCGTGTTGCGATCGCCCCGGGCCAGTTGCAGGTAGTCGACAATCACGAGGTCCAGCCCATGCTGAGACTTCAGTCGGCGACATTTCGCACGCATCTCGAGAATGGAAGCGGAGCCCGTATCGTCGATCCAGATCTGAGCCTCCGAGAGACGAGCCGCCGATTCGATCAACCGCGAATGCGCATCGGTCGAAATCAGACCACTTCTAAAAGCTGCGAAATCGACCTGGGCTTCGGATGAAAGCATCCGCATGACGAGCGAGCGCGTCGTCATTTCGAGGGAAAAGACGGCAACCTTCTTTCTAGAATCGACCGCGACATTCCGGGCAAGATTGAGCGCCAGAGCGGTCTTTCCCATCGAGGGTCGCGCCGCAAGAATGAAGAGTTCGCCGGGCTGCAAGCCGCCCGTCATTTCGTCGAGTTGGGCGAAGCCAGTCGAAAGCCCCGTCAACTCGCCGCTGCGATTCATCAACATGTCGATGTGGTCGACCGCGTCGTGCATCTCGACCTCGAGACTCGAAAGACTGGTGCTCGCCTTCTCGGTCGAGAGACCGAAGATCAGGCTTTCGGCTTCGTCGAGCAGGGAACCCGCTTGTTCGCCATGGTCGTAACCGAGCGCCACGATTTCGCTCGCCGTCGAGATCAGACTGCGCTTGATCGATCGATCACGGACGATTTTCGCGTAGTGGATGATGTTGGCGGGCGTCGCTTCGTAGTCGGCGATCTCGGCGAGCGTGACCACCCCACCGACACTGTCGAGCAGCGCCTCGCCCTTCAGAAAAGCCGCGAGTGTCGTCAGGTCGACGGGCTGGTTCTCGTCCCGCAGACGCACCATCGAGCGATAGAGAATCTGATGCGAGGGATGATAGAAGTCCTCTTCCCGGACTTCGGTCACGACAGCGTGAATGGCATCGTTATCGAGCAGAATCGCGGACAGGACAGCCTTCTCGGCCTCGATATCATGAGGCGGAATTCGCCCCGCGATCTCCTCGATTTCGCTCACGCCGTCTCCCCCACCCCGCTCACTCTAGACCGACAACACTGCGCGCAGCGCGCTTGGTCGTCGGCGTGACGGTGCATCGCTCTGCATCACTCTGCATCACTCTGCATCGATGTGCATCACCGCGCGCCACCGTGAGGGCGGGTCGAACTGAGCGGCGTCTATTCTGCCGCTGTGACGGTGACCTTGAACTCGGCCACGACATCACCTCGCAGTCGAATCGCGACCGTATGCTCACCGAGGGTCTTGATCGCTTCAGGAAGAACGATCTTCCGGCGATCGACGTCGAGCCCTTTCTCCGCCAACAGGTCGGCGAGATTTTGTGCCGTGACCGATCCGAAGAGCTTGCCCTCTTCGCCGGCCTGGGCTGCGATCTCGAGGCTGGTGGCATCGAGCCGAGCCTTCACGGCTTCGAGGTCGGTGAGTTCCTTGGCTCGCTTTTCAGCGATCACGCGTTGCTGATGCTCGACCTCGTGGACCCGCTCAGCCGTTGCCAGAACAGCCTTGCCCTGGGGCACCAGGAAGTTTCGCGCAAAACCGGGCTTGACCGTGACGATCTGGCCGGCGTCGCCGAGTGCGTGAACATCTTCACTCAGAATGACTTGGACTAATCCCATGATCGACTCCTCAGAAGTGGCTCGGGGCGTAGGGCAGCATGGCCAACTGGCGCGCGCGCTTGATCTCTTGCGCGAGCGGACGCTGGTGCTTGGCGCAGGTGCCGGAAATGCGGCGCGGCGTCATTTTGCCCGTTTCAGTGATGAAGAGTCGCAAGGTCTTCACATCCTTGTACGACATCGTGAGATTCTTGTCGGCGCAGAAACGGCAGACCTTGCGACGCTGGAACATGCCCTTCTTTTTGGCCGACTTGCGAGCCTTCTTGCGAGCAGCCGCGCGCAATCGACCCTTGACCGTAAGCGGCGCTCGCGGCGGCCGATCATCACGATCGCGAGAAGGTCGCCCGCCTCGGTCGCCGCCACCGTATCCACCCCGGTCGCCGCCAGAGGGCGGTCCAGATGATGAAGAGGGACCGCTGCGTGGCCCGCGAGACGCGCTGTCGCCCCCGGCTGCAGGGCCACTCGGCGGTTTCGGTCGCGACTCTGCACTCTTCGACGTGTCGCTTGTCTCTTCGCTCACGACTTCTCCTCCTTGGCGCTGGCCTCGGTTTCAGCACTCTCCGAACCCTTGCTCTCCGTAGCGGTCGCGGTGGTCGTCGCGGTGGTCGTCGCGGTGG
>CAZMFM010000032.1:42933-48160 GCA_964565565.1 uncultured Spirochaetaceae bacterium
GTCGCGGTGGTCGTCGCGGTGGTCGTCGCGGTGGCAGAGGCTTCGGCTGCCGCCTCGCCTGGCTTCTCCGCAGAGGCGGCCGCGTCGGCCGTCTCGCCGTCGCCGGAATCGCTGGCTTCCGCCGCCGCGGCGGCCTTCGCCTCTTCGGCCGCCTTCAGGCTGGCTTCACGTTCGGCTTCTTCCGTTGCGCGACGCGCAGCGGTTTCTTCTGCCTCGCGCGTGGCACGCTCTTCAGCACGCTTGGTCTGCTCGACCTCCAACTCAGCAGCGGCCGCCTTCCGCCCATCGACGTCGGCGACCTCTTCGTCGGCCAGGATCGTCAAGAAGCGCAACACCGACTCTTCGAGTCGCAAGGCGCGCTCGAGATCAGCAACGATCTTGCCCTCGTCGAGGAACATCAACGTGTAGTAATGGCCTTTGTTGAATTTGCGGACCTCGTAGGCAAGCTTTCGCTTCCCGTGATCCTCACACATGAGGCGGGTCGCCCCGCCACTTTCCAGAACGCCATCGAGCTTGCTCAAGATGACCTGGCCGCCTTCGTCCGAAATTTCCGGCTGGACGATGAACGTCGTTTCGTATTCCCGCAATGCTTTCCTCCCGGTCAGATGCTGTCAGGCATCCGGGCGTTCTTTGTTCGAGCAGTGAGGCGGGGCATCAATTGCCCACCCACCTGCGTCACTTCGTCAGACAGCGATTCACGCGGCTTGGCGAAGTAAGTGAATCGCGGTTGGGATACCGCCGTCCACTTCGAGAACACCGAGGTTGATGATGAATGGTCATTTCAGGGGCAATGCCCCTTTTCGAAGGGCTTACGGGTAACACAGATCGAGCGGGACGGGCAACGCCTGAATTCCTCGAATCGATCCCCACCGGCCCGGGATACCCGCGCTCGGTCGACGCGTCCACCCGAGGGGGATCGCCGCCCGATCGACCCAAGAGGCCCAATAAAGGGTCCAGAAAGGGCATCGGCGACCGCCACCGACCGCGATGTTGCTTCACCGATGCGGACGGCTAGACACCCTGATCGGGGTCGGTGACGGACACCTATTTCGCCATCTCCGCCGTCTTCGCCCAAGCTCCGGGAGAATCGGAACAAAGCGGCCGAGGATGAGCCTGCGATCACTTCCCATCACGTTTACGCAGACAGGCGCGTTCACCCTCGAAGCGAAATACGACAACCCCCAAAATAACCGTGCACCGATTCCTCGCAGCGATCACCCAACTAGTCCAGGCAAGCGCCGCGGCGTTCCGCTTTCGAAGCTGTTCTGACAGCGTCGTGAAACCGGAGGGTGGTCATTCGGGTCGGGACAAGCCTACCGATCCGGCGATTTCCGCCGCACCACTCATATGGGTGGATGACGCCGATCGGATCGGATGGTTTGTTCAGCAAGTCGACAGCAAATTTTTCGCTCACCGCGTGCCGCCCGTGACACCGGCGGCGCATGGCGCGACACCGGGCGCATGAAGAGCGACAGTCAGAACCGCCCGATCCAAGAAAAAGAAAGTGCGGACGAATCCATGCGACGACGACAGAGAGTGCAGAGGCTTTGAGCGAAGCCATGCCTCTTCTTGGATTGATCGAAGAGATCTATCGGACCGGTTCCGAAACGCACGATTGGCCCGCACTCGTTGGCCAGGTCGCTGAATATATCGGCGTGCAAAGCGGCATGGTCGGCATCACCGACTTCAATACGGGCTGCGCAGAGCCAATCATCCATCCCCACGGACTGGACATCGACCCGCTCTACGACATCTGGGTTGGTGAATTCGGTTTCGCCAACCCGTGGACGGCGGGCATCGGACCGCTCGTACAGGGCCAAATCACGACTGGCACAGAGACCGTGCCATTGCATGATTTCCGAAGCCATTCTCTCTACTCCGATGTCTTCTCGCCGCTCGATATCGACGACACCTTGGTTGCGGCACTCAGCACGCAGGGTCCACGGGTACTCTTGCTGGCCGTCTACTGCGACCGCGCGCACGGACCGTTTGGCCAGAAGGACCGCGACCGCCTGCGACCGCTGGTTCCCCATCTCGTTCGCGCGGCCTCCCTGGAAACGATGATTCTCGAATCGGGAATCCGGGAGCAGATGAATCGAGCCGCCCTCGACGAGATCGAATTTGCGATCTACTCGATCAAGGCGCTCGAGGCACAGCCACTCAATCGCCGGGCCGAGGAACTGGTCGCTTCGGGCGACGGTCTCGTCTCGAGGTCGAACCGCCTTCGTGCCACCGACGACGCGTCGAACGAGGCCCTCCAAAAATATCTCTTCGCGGCCGGCGCCGGGCTGAGGCTGCCTTCGGTTTCGACCGCGACACCCTTCCCGCTTCGCCGAAGCGCCGAAGCGCCGACAGGCTCCCGCTCACATGCTGGGCGATCCCCACCTCGAATCGATCGGCGGCGGGCCTGGCAACACTCGCTCCCGCCGGCGGCGCACTGCTCTTTGTGGGCGACCCCGAGCGCCGACCCGAGCCGGCCAGCGAAACGATCGCGCGACTCTTTGATCTGACGCCCGCGGAGGCGCGTGTGGCGGCTGCCGTTGCCGGCGGCGAGACACCACGGGAATACGCCGAACGTCAAAATCTCAAGCTGAATACGGTGCGTTGGACTCTCAAACAGGTGCAATCGAAGCTTGGCACTCGCCGTCAACTCGATATTGCGAGCATCGTAGTCCGGGCCGTACCGGGCCTCGGGAAATGATCTCCGGGCGACCGATTTGACCGTTTGGGTGGACTAGAACACTTCGAGTAACGCTCTATGCACGCGGAGATCGTCGGTCAATTCCGGGTGAAACGTGCAGGCGAAGCGTCGGCCCTCTCGCACGAGAACGGGTTCCCCATCGACGCGCGCCAGGACCTCGACGTCAGCACCCAGAACGGAAATTCGTGGCGCGCGAATGAAGACGCATTCCATTCCCAGCCACTCCGGCCGGGAATCGGCGTCCACCGGTGCGACGAACGAATCGAGCTGTGTGCCATACGCGTTTCGTTCGGATTCAATGTCGATCAACCCGAGCGTCGGGACCGGGTGATTGCGCGCGCATCGCGACAGGATGATCGCGCCGGCACAGGTGCCAAGCAGCCCCCCGCCGCCTTCCGCAAATTCCTGGATGCTCTTCACGAGTTCGAAGCGAGCCAGCCCCTTCGAGATCGTCGTACTCTCGCCCCCGGGCAGGATCAGCCCCTGAAGCCCTTGCAGATCGCGCGGCGCGAGCACGCGCCGCCCCCGAGCGCCGAGGCGTTCGAGGGCGGCCAGATGTTTTTCGATGTCCCCCTGGATTCCGAGGACACCGACGTTCGGAGACGAGCCCGTCACGAGTGAATCGACTCCTTCGCCCTACCAACCACGGTTGGCGAGGCGTTCGTCCTCAGAAAGCGTCGACATCTCGATGCCTTCCATGGCGGCGCCGAGACCCCGACAGGCGTTCAACACTTCTTCGGGGTCCTGCCAATGGGTATTGGCATGGACGACCGCGCGCGCGCGCTTCGCCGGGTCCTCACTCTTGAAGATGCCAGAGCCAACGAAGACCGCTTCCGCGCCGAGCGAGCGGCACAGTGCAGCGTCCGGAGGTGTCGCGATTCCGCCAGCGGCAAAATTCGGAACCGGCAGCTTGCCATTCTCATGCACGTATTGAACGAGGTCGAAGGGCGCGCCCATATTCTTGGCCGTCGCCATCAACTCTTCGAAGGGCATCGCCTGGATCGCGCGCATCTCGCCGATCACGCTGCGCAGATGGCGCACCGCCTCGACGATGTTGCCGCTGCCCGCTTCGCCTTTGGTTCGAATCATCGCCGCGCCCTCACCGATTCGCCGAAGCGCCTCACCGAGGTTGCGTGCGCCACACACGAAGGGCACGCGATAGTCGTGCTTCGCGATGTGGTGCTCGTCGTCCGCGGGCGTCAGGACTTCGCTTTCGTCGATGAAGTCGACGCCCATCGCCTCGAGCACTCGGGCTTCCTGAACGTGGCCGATGCGAACTTTCGCCATGACAGGGATCGATACCGTCTTCTGGATCTGCTCGATCATCTCGACAGAGCTCATTCGTGCCACACCGCCATCGCGTCGGATATCGGAGGGAACCCGCTCCAACGCCATCACCGCACAGGCGCCCGAATCCTCGGCGATCTTCGCCTGTTCGGCGTCCGTCACATCCATGATGACACCGTTCTTCATCATTTCCGCGAGCCCCACCTTGAGCTCGAACGCGTCGGCGCCACGCCGACCTGCTCCATTTCCATTCGTACCGCTGCTCTTGCTACTCTTTGACATGTTATGTCTCCTTACAATCGAATGAGTGATCGACTCGTTCCCAATTCTTACTCAGTGCGTTCCTGGTGCCTTCCTAAAGGTGTATCCCGGCCGTTCGCCCGGCACCTGACCGCGCGGCACGGCTCGATCGCACGACCTCGCCGAGCGCGGCGACGCCACGCCGGATTTCTTCTTCGTCTGCACACGCCACCGTCAGTCGCATCCCCCGCGAAGGCCTCGCGTCCGACATGAACGAAGCGCCGGGCGAAAAAAGCACGCCGGCTCGCGCCGCGTCGGCCAGCAGATCACGCGTGTCGACCTCAAAGGGCAGTTCCGCCCAGAGTTGGTAGCCGCCATCGGGCTTCGTCCAGATCGTGCCCTCGGGCATCGAAGACCCGAGCGCTTCGTCCATGACGCGATGGCGAGAACGCAGCAGCCGGCGAATGCGGGCCAGATGCCGATCGTAGGCGCCGGACTCGACGAAGCGCGCCAAGCCCGCCTGAAGCGGAAGTGCGTCCGAGAGATCGGTCGCGTGCTTCAAGGCGATGAGCCCTTCGAGCGCCCGGCCATGCGCAGAAAGCGATCCGACCCGAACACCCGGAAAGAGCGACTTCGAGAAGGAGAAAAGCAGGACCACGTTGTCCGAATCGTCCAGGGCGGCAAGCGGCGGGCTGTCCTCTCCCCGAAAACGCAGATCGAGCTCGAAGGCGTCCTCGATCACTGGAACACCGTGGCGCTTCGCGACGTCGAGCACCTGGCGACGACGTTCGATCGGCATCGTCGTACCCAACGGATTGTGGAAGCTGGGAATCGTATAGAACGCCTTCACCTCGGGCTTCGACAAGACCCGATCCAGAGCGTCCGGATCGGCGCCGTCGCCATCCATGGGAACCGGCGCCGGGCTGAGTCCGAGACCCGTGAGCGCCGACAACACGTTCGTGTAGGTCGGCACTTCGACTGCGACCTGATCGCCCGGCT
>CAZMFM010000033.1:0-47888 GCA_964565565.1 uncultured Spirochaetaceae bacterium
GCCATCAAGGGAATCTACTACGGGAGCCGCGCCCCCGACATCCTGCCCAAAGGCCCGGGCATCAACTTCATGGAGCCACACGGACGGGGGCCTAACGTGTAGTGGATTCGCGCCCGCCCAACACACTACCTCCGCCGCCAGCTGGCCCGTCGCACCGTCCGGGAAGGTAGAAGGACGTAGTCGAAGCCCCGCTGCGCAAGCCTTCTCAGAAAAGCTTCGCGTTGGCGAATAGCGAGTTCGGGCAGCGTTTTCCCTACCTTCGCGAACGACTGTTCTGACGACTACACTCCAGATGAGGCACATCAGCCCCGCCTAGGGCGCAAGACCCGGACCGCTTTGTGGGACGACATATCTTGTGTTGGAGCACGAAACCAGGTTCGAACCAATCGCTCGCGTTGGCAAGGTGATTCAATCGCTGAATTCACTGATGTTCGCGATATGTACCGTGCGTAGTGGTGCGTAGTGGTGCGTAGTGGTGCGTACCGGTGCTCGACGCGTCGACCGGAGTATCTACAGGCCTCGTCAGCATCAGCCGAGACTTACGAATGCCGAACGAAGACAGAATCGCGATCGAGTCCCTCACTCGCGTGGTCGAACTCGTAAACGATCGCTTCAGCCAACCGCTACGTACCCGGGACCTTGCAAGCGCCGCCGGCTACTCCCTAGGCCAGCTGGACCGGCGCATGAAGCGAGTCTTTGGCTTGACAGCGACGCAATGCGTGCTCCGAGTCAGGGTCGATCATGCGGCTGAACTACTGCGCGAATCGGAGAATTCGCTGCTGGCCATTTCGGCCGAGTGTGGGTTCTACGACCAAGCCGATTTCACTCGAAAGTTCGCCCGGCTCACCAATATGACCCCTGCGATTTTTCGAGCCATCCATCGAGAGCGAACCTGAGCGCAACACTCGCATCAAGCCTTGGCGATTCGTAGAACAGCCCCTAGCAATACGCTGGCCCCGCGCTCTGCCTGATCCGGACTGATCTTCTCGGCCTCATCGTGCGAAATACCTCCGTCACAAGGCACGAAGATCATCGAGGTCGGACGCTTCAACGCGACGTAGCAGGCGTCGTGACCCGCGCCGGAAACCATCTGCCGACTTGAGAACCCTAGCTGCGTCGCGGCGTCCTGAACCGCTTCGACGCATTTGCGGTCGAATACCACTGGCGGGGAATCATTGTCGAGGACGATCTCACTCTCAACGCCTGCAGCTTCACAGGCGGCCGAAACGATCTTCCGAAGCCGTTCGTCCATCGCATCCAGAATCATCGGGCAGTACGGGCTCGATCAAGACAAGAAAACGCCGATTCACCTCATGCGCCTCGAGCTCCGGGGCGTTCGCCAGCCACCAGGACATGGTTGCGCGTAAAGCGCCGGCGATGGATTGAACAGCGATCTCGTCTGCGCCCTTCCAACTCGAACGAATGAAATCGGCCCACATATCCTGTGCCAACTCGAGAAAGAGATAGCCACTGCGGCGGCCGACCATGGCCGCAAAGAGCGGCCGGTGATCCCCGGCATGCTCGAACATCGGAAGACTGAAAGCCAACGCCGGATGAACCACGCCGGGGTCCATGTCCGGTCGCGCGGCCTCGATATGACTTTGCAATTCGCTTCGCAGCGCTTCGACGCTGCCCTGAAGAAGATCTTCTTTGTCCGCGTAGTGCGCATAGAAAGTCGATCGCCCGACGTCCGCGCGCTCGGCAATCTCCGAGACCGTCGCCTTGTCGAATCCCTTCTCGAGAATGAGCTCCGCCATGGCTTGTCGCAGGGCTTCTTCGGTTCGTCGCACGCGGCGGTCGTTCATTTCAAGACTCGTTTCTACTGCGCGGTTTCCGAACGATTGGCCCTGGATGTCTCGAACAGGACTTCGAGGCTGACCTGTCGCTTGTTGCGCAGGAATTCGAACAATATGATCGTTTCTGAACAGTATGTCCAGGAGATTCACATTGATCATTTCGCTTCGCAAGGTCGACAAGACGTTCCCAGTCGGAGGCGCGCTTTTCTATGCGCTCCGTGAGGTCGACCTCAGCATCGAGGCGGGCGAATTGGTGTTCGTCGTCGGAAAATCGGGCACCGGAAAATCGACCATGATCAACATGGTCGCGGGCCTCGATCGGCCGACCCGCGGTGAGATTCACGTCTGCGATACCCCGGTTCATGCCTTGAACGAAGACGCGCTAGCGCGCTTTCGCGGCGAATTCGTCGGTGTGGTCTTCCAGTTCTTCCAACTGCTGCCAACACTCACAGCGGCGGAAAACGTGATGCTGGCCATGGATTTCGTCGGCAAGATCCCGGGCAGGGAAAGGCGCCCACGCGCCATGGCACTGCTCGACAAAGTCGGTGTGAGCGATCAGGCGGACAAGCTTCCGGCTGCGCTTTCCGGGGGGCAGCAACAAAGAGTCGCGATCGCGCGCGCGCTGGCCAACGACCCACCGCTGATCGTCGCAGACGAGCCAACCGGAAATCTCGACAGTCAAACCGCCGCACAGGTGATGGCGCTCTTCAAACAACTGACACTCGACGGAAAGACCGTCCTGGTCGTCACGCACGATGCGGAGACAACGGTCGAACCCGATCGCGTCATCACCATCGTCGACGGGCGAATCGTCTGATGCGCCCGTTCACAAAGCTCCTTCGCGACCTCTGGGCGACGCGCGGACGAATGGCTTTCATGGTGCTCGCCCTGGCCGCAGGCCTGACAAGCATGGGCGGTGTCCTCGCAATTCGCGGCGTCGCACAGCGCGAGATGGTGCGGAACTACCTGGAGACCGTGCCCGCTTCCGTCGTCTTCGATCTCGGCGAGCAAGGGCTCGACGACGACCTTTTGAAGGCACTTCGCGCGCGACCCGAGGTGGCCGCCGCGGAACGCCGGGCCACGCGGACAGCACGATGGAGACGCCCGGGCAGCAAAGAATGGGGCCGCGCCCTGCTCTTCATCGCCGAGGACTTCTCGGATCAGCGTCTGGCGCTCTTGATTCCCGAGCGCGGAGAGCGAAGTCCGCAAGCTGACGCTGTGTTAGTCGAACGTAGCGCCATGGGGGTTCTCGATGCGGGTATCGGAGACCGAGTCGAGTTGATCACCGAAGCCGGACGCCCGGCGATCGTTCAGATCGCAGGCGTCGTGCACGAGCCCGCGCTGGCGCCGGCCGTTCAGGAACAGGCCGGCTATTTCTATGGGTCGCCGGGACTCCTGGCGCGCCTCGGTGAGCCCATCGTATTGAACGAACTTCGCGTGCTGGTTGCGGACGACCCGCTCGATCTCGCCTCGGTCGACGCACAGGCAGAGACACTCGGTGCCTGGCTGGTCGCCCAGGGCGTCCCGGTTCATGAAGTCAGGGTGCCGCCGCCGGGGCGCCATCCCCACCAGGCTCCGTCCGAGGCGATTCTCTTGCTATTCGCGATCTTCGCGGGATTGATCGTTCTCCTGGCCGCCATCTTGTCGGCCTCGCTCCTGGCCATCACCATGGCGCGTCAAGTGCGCGAAATCGCAGTCATGAAGACGCTTGGGGCGTCGAACGGCGAGATTCGGCGAATCTATGGCTTGATGGTCGGCATCGTGGCCGCAGCCGCGCTCGTCGTATCGATCTTGCCGACCTGGGCCATCGGTCATGCAGGCGTACGCGCCATTTCCAATTTGCTCAATTTCGACATCGTCGACGCGTCCGTGCCGGCGTGGGTCTTCGTGGTGCAGGTCGCCACAGGCTTGGCGCTGCCAATGCTGGCGGCCGCACCGGCCATTTTGGGTGCAAGTCGCGTCTCGGTTCGCGAAGCAATGAACGACCATGGCGCGCGGATTCCTGGCGCCGGGTTGGAGCGCTGGGTTGGTTCGCTGGAAAACCGCGTACTCCAGGCCGGACTGCGAAACGCCCTGCGCGTTCCACGACGCCTGCTACTGACAATCAGCTTGCTGGCGTTCGGAGGAGGCCTCTTCGTGGGTACCCTGAGCCTGACGGACGCTTGGGAAGCCACCATCGACCAGGTTCTCGTGACGCGACACTACGACCTCGAGCTTCATCTGGCCGAGGCCGTCGACTCGACTGCAATCGCAGCGTTAGGCGACGTCGAACGCGTTGAAACATGGGGCTTCGTACCCGTCACGATGGCTTCGGAATCAGGGCTGCCACTCAGTCGCACCTATCCCGACGGAGGTCACGGGCTCTTCCAATTGGTTGGAGCCCCCGCCGATACAGAGTTGATCGATTTCAAGTTGAAGAGCGGACGCTGGCTGCTGCCCACGGACAGAGACGCGATCGTCCTCAATCAAGGCGCCGCCGCACGCCTGGGGGCGAATCCGATTGGCCAGCGCTTCGACATGGTAATCGAAGGGCATAACGTAAGTTGGCAGGTGATCGGTGTCGTCGAAGAAGTAGCCGCACCGGCGACGGCCTATGTCACAACGACGGCTTTCACAGAAAGAACCGGCGAGCCCCTACGGACCATTCGAATGCTGACCGGCGCCGGAGACGACCCCGCGCAAGCCTTGGCCGCGCGGCTTCGAATCGAAGCAGCGCTAGCGCAAGCGAATATCCGCGTCGCGTCGTCTATCCCCTTGGAATTGCTCTTCAACGCGATGGCCGAGCATGTGGTCGTCTTGATCATGACCCTACTCGGGTTGGCGATGCTGATGGCGATCGTCAGCGTGCTCGCCCTGGCCTCGACCATGAGTACGAGCGTCGTGGAACGCACACGAGAAATCGGCGTCATGCAGGCGACCGGGGCTCGCCCGGTCCAGGTACGACGAATGGTCTTGATCGAGGGCCTCTTCGTCACACTCTTGAGCCTTCCCTTTTCCCTACTCATCGCCGTCCCCCTGGCCGTAGGCGTGGGCGAGATCGTTGGACGGTTGTCCTTCGGTCTTCCCCTGCCCCTCGATATCTCGTGGCTGGCCATGGCCGGTTGGTCCGTGGGCGTGCTCTGCGTCGCAGCGTTGGGTTCACTCGCCCCGGCGAGGGTCGCGACGAAATTGACCGTTCGGGAAGCGCTAGGCCACGTCTAGGGCGGCCGGGAATCCGAGGCCCTTACAACAGTGTTGTGACCTGCTCGCCAATCTCACCTCAACAACCATCTCTAGCGATTCCGGCTCCGCGCCGATTGTCGGTCGCCGGTCGCCGGTCGTTGTCGGTCGTTGTCGGTCCGAGTCGGTCCGAGTCTGTCGTTGTCGGTCCGAGTCGGTCCGAGTCTGTCGGAGTCGGTCGGAGTCGCAAGATCGCCACCCCAACGTAAGGTGCGTGCCACGGCAGCGTCATCTGATTGAAAAGCCCCTGCGCGACGAAGACTCAATCGACCCAACACCCGTGAACGCGGTGCGGGGAACGCCAATCCGCAATGACGCCCCGCTACCGATCCGGCGCCTTGGAAGCGTCGAGGCCCGCATACATGATCAGCTGCGTACAGCGGAAGAGCGCCAGAAGCCTCCCCGTCGACTCGACGCGGACCTCAGCATCCCAGACCTGAGTCGTGCGCCCGCCGTGCCGCAAAGTTGCTTCACAGCAGAGCCGACCCTCGATCGCCGTCGAAAGTAGATTCGTCTTCAGCTCAACGGTTGAGAAGCGCGCACCTTCAGCGATCGACTCCGATGTGCCATGCGCGCAACACGTATCAGCAAGGCCGACGATGACCGTCGCCTGAAGGAATCCATTTGGAGCAAGGTGTTCAGGGCGAATCTCAAGGCACGAACGAGCTCGACCGCTCTCGGTCAACGCCGCTTCTTTCGAGGTACCGAGATAGTCCATCAGATTCCTCGGCCAATCTCCTTGCCCGTGGCCTTCGCCCATGATCCCTCCTGGTCCAACCCAAATCGCATTCCCTGCTCAGATTGCTCGTCTTCACGGCGAGATCATTCGGCAATAGAAAGAACGCCAACGCCGATGCTGGCTATCGGCTCGCCCAGAATTTTTCTTTGCTCTGGGCAGCCTTGCATTCGACTTCATGACCAAAGTAGAGATGCGTCTCCGCTTCGAGTAGATGTTCGTACTCTTCAACGAACGCCTGAAAATCGGATCCGGAGTTCAACGCCTGCAAGTCTTCGAGGCTCGCCCCTTCTTCGAGTTCGATCACCGCCGAGTACTCGTATTTCAACGGTGCACCCTCGGGCTCCATTGCAACCTCTGCGCGATATATTCGGTAGCCCTTGACTCGGGAAGATCTCGAATGAATGAAATCTTTCGCTTCTGCAAAAACTCCTCGTACAATTCGACATTGCCCTCTGATGCCAGATGCGTCGCAAGAATGACCTTCATGACTGTTTCCTCTCCCTGGGTCGAGACCATAACGCCCTACCCGTACAGATTTTCTTCAGGGTCGTACCTTTGGAAACGAGCATGGTGTCAGGAAGTAGATCAGGCAAGCGACAGAATACGTACATCGACCGTTTTGAGACTTCTCGGCTGATTCGTTCAATAAGCCAGACTTCGATCGTTCAATGGCACGACGCGGGCGCCGGTTCAAACGGCGGCTGCCGGCCAGCTGCCGCGCGGGAAACTACCAACTCGCCAACTCAACGACTCCGAATGGTGAATCCAATTTCGCGATCAGCGCCTCTTCACCATCCCTCACATCGACGATCACTTCGAGAGCAGACATACACGCCCTGATTTTCTCGTGGTACTTCGTGGACACAACGAACGAAGCAAGCGAACAGCCCGCTGGTGCAGAATGAGCCGGATGAAGGGACTCTTTCCAGTCAATAGAGAACGGCAATCGCCGATCCGTAGCAATCGCCAATATCTGCCAGTCGAGGTCAACGCCTTCCGGCGTCGTTCGGCTGACGTCGAAAATTGACTGCGGGCGCAAACCCTGATCGGCTGCAACCCGCTTCACCCTCGTCAGGTTTTTTGCGGCGACCGCCCAGCCCCGCACCCCAGAGCCGCCATGCTCGATCAGCTTCTCACCGAGCGACCCCTCAAGCTCCTGCTCCGGGTCGGGGGCGATGATTTCCAGGTACTGGCTTTCTCCCAAGGCAATCAGCGCATTGCGCGTTCCGATTCCGAGGTGCCTACCCCCAGCTGACGGTCGGACGCCCGTCAAGTCAGCAATCTCCGTCACACCCGCCTCGAGGTCGGCCGCTGCGAACATGATGTGATCGAGCGATGTCATTGAAAAGCTCCAGAGCAATAGGAGAAGGGACAACTAATTCGCCAAATCGCCAGCAGTGGCTGAAAGGGCTCCTGATCACCTCGCGTGTGCGACTCGGTCCGTTCATCCACGCTGAACCACTTGAGAACGACACGTAGACGAGAGCCAGCCCCTGGACGACGAGAGGACTCCTGATTGACAGTCCGATCGTAGACGGCGAACAGTTCTCGACTCACACAACTCAGAACAACGACCGCCATCACCAATCCCCAATCATGCCGCATAACAGGCCCAACCTCACAAAAAATCGAGCGACATTCGAGGTGACCAGCGATCCCAAACGATAAGCGGATCACGGAGCGGCTCCAAACGGTTCGCGACTCCGACCTGACTTCCCATATCGAAGACTTTCGGGTTGGTCAATTCGACTGAGACCCGGCGCAACCTACGCCCGGGGTTCGAATGGCAAGACCGTCTCGACGAATGTGCAAAAGGAGACATCCGAGACATTTCGTTCAGCAACGTCGACGACGAGCCACCCCATCATGCGCTTACGAAGCGTCCAGGATCCACAACGAAGTGCGAGCCGAAGCCGGGTGGCCATCCGTCGAGACTCCAGTAGAATCGAATCGTACGGACTCTTCGCGCGAGACATGCGCGCGCGAAGACGAGCAATTCTCGCCGACCGACCGTCCAGGAGGACCGAATTTGCGGCCTAACAACGCCTTCCGCCGCAGCGTCCGAAGACTTTGCATCTCGACCGCACCCTGTCTGATCGCCGCCGCTTTCGTCGTCCAGGCTCCGGGGGTGACGCGTGCTGAGGAGAGCGGCGCAGAGAATGCTCCGCTGCGCACTCACTCCGTCGCGACCGAACACCCCTCCGTCGCGACGCTACCCCCCGTCGGCGACCATTGGCTCTGGGTTCCCGACAGGTTGTTGGGGCATAGCCTGCTCTTCGACGCGGATTCGGGTGATGTGTTGGGGATGATCGATTCGCCGCTGACGTTGACGCCCCAGGCGCCGATCGTCGCGGACGACCGTGATGAAATCTACTCCGTCGACGTTGCCTACAGCCGCGGACTACGAGGAAGTCGGACGGATTTCCTGACCATCTATGATCTCGAGACCCTGTCCTATAAGGACGAGATCGTCTTCCCGACGCACGCTGCGACCGGCAATACGTCGATCGGCTATTCAAGCCGGATCGGGCCGCGCTTCTTCGGCGTCTTCAACCAATTTCCGGCGACGTCGATTTCGATTCTCGACCTCGACAATCGTCGCTTCGTCGCGGAGATCGGCGTGGCCGGTTGTTCCGGCCTCTATGCGATCGACGCGCTGCGATTCGCCACGCTCTGTGGCGACGGCACGGTCACTGTGATCGAACTCACGAGTGAGGGTCGTTTGGCCAAGCTCACCCGGAGCGCGAAGTTCTTCGACACCCTGGAGGATCCGGTCTTTACCTCCGCCGGACGTGTCGGCAGCCGATGGGTCTTCGTCTCCTTTCTCGGCAACGTCTACGACGTTGATTTTTCGGGTGCCGTTCCGGTCGCGGCGCCCGCTTGGTCTGTCCTCGGCGATGGCGAGGACGGTTCGACCTGGCGGCCCGGGGGTCTCCAACTCGTCGCTCTTCATGCGGCAAGCGAACGACTCTTCGTCGTGATGCACGAGGGTGGGCCCGGCACACACAAAGACGCTGGCCCGGAAATCTGGTCCTTCGACCTCACGTCGAAACGGCGCGTCGCACGAATCGAACCACCCGCCCTGGCCGCGGCCTTTCTAGGACAGACACTCGGGCTGGACATGGATAGCTTCGTGGCCACATTGCTGCGTTGGGTACTCCCTGCCGACACGATCCATTCGATCGCGATCAGCCAAGACGAAGAGCCCCTGCTCTTCATGCGCAATGCCGATTTCGGTGCGATCGGCGTAGCCCAACCGGCGGACGGGGCGACCGTTCGCATCCTTAACGAGGCGGGCCTCTTTGGCCCGACGCTCCGGGCGCATTGATCATGGAGTGGATCCGGCTCGATCCCGTCGTCGCATGGACGCTTCGGCTTGCCCTCGCCTTGCTCTTCGCGGCGGCGGCCCTGCACAAGATTCGAGACTCTCGCCAATTCCGAGAAACGCTCTCGAACTATGAGCTCCTTCCGCACGCATTGCTGGTGCCAGCCTCGATCGGCGTGATCGCGCTCGAAGTCCTGATCTCAATCGACCTTGCAACGGGCCTCCTGACCGGCTTCCTGTCGGGACTATTCTCGGTCCATGCCGCCGGCGCGAACGCCCTTGCCCCTGCCACTGCTACTGCCACTTGGGCGGGACTGGCCGCGAGCGGGCTCCTCGGAGTCTATGCGCTGGCGATCGCGATCAACCTTGCGCGCGGCCGAAGCGAAATTGATTGCGGCTGTCTCGGGCCGGTGGCCAGGCAACCTCTCTCGACCTGGCTGCTCGCACGCAACGGCATCTTGGCGTTAGGCGCCGCCCTGACGAGTTTGCCCCTATCGGGTCGAAGCCTTCACGCCATCGACGGAGTCACATTGCTAGGCGGTCTCATCGTACTCTGCCTTCTCTTCAATACAGCGAACCTGCTCATGTCCGATGCTTCGCGCTGGGCCGCTCGGGAGAGTCATTCGTGATCGATGCCCTGGTCGTTTCCAATTTACTGCTCTGGATTACCGTCTGTGTCCTCGGCCTGGTCGTCGTTGCCTTGACGCGTCAGATCGGACTACTCCATGAGCGGATTGCCCCGGTGGGTGCGCTCGCGGTCGAACGGGGACCGGCGGTCGGCGAGGTCGTGGACAACCTGGTCCTCGAAAGTCTCGATGGCCAATCAATCCGGATCGGCGCTGCCAGTTCTAGTGCCAGCGCCAGTACCAGCACCAGCGAAGACAACGAAGGCAGCAAGAAGACGCTGCTTTTCTTCCTGTCTCCAACCTGCCCGGTCTGCGCGACGCTGCTGCCGACGTTGCAACGAATGGTCCAGGCGCAAAGCGAAGAGACGCGCCTGATCTACGCCAGTGACGGCCCGCGCGCACAACACGAAGCCTTCTCCAAGGATAAGGGGCTCGCCGCCTCGGACTATATTCTGTCGCGCGAACTCGGCATGCATTTCGAAGTTTCGAAGCTTCCCTATGCCGTCCTGATCGATGCGTCGGGCACGATTCGCGCCAAGGGTCTCGTCAACACCCGTGAACACGTCGAAAGTCTCTTCGAAGCGGAGCGAATGGGCGTCGCCTCACTTCAGCAATACCTGATGAACGAGCCCGCCCCGAACGGCGCATCAACACTCGATAAAGGAGCCGCCTGATGAATCGCCTCGAGTCTTTGTTCGACTCCTTCGTCGAAGCGCGCGCACGGGGGATCGCGCGGCGAACGGGCCGGCGTCATTTTCTGGGACGGATTGGTCTGTTGCTGATGGGCGGAGCGGCACTTCCGCTGCTCCCGATCTCGCGGGCCGCCGCGGGCGGGTCCCAATCGGGTGCCCGGGTCCCGGCACCCCGTGAAGAGATCGATGGGCCCGAGGGCGACGAGACGAGCTGTGATTATTGGCGCCATTGCGCGATCGACGGATCGCTTTGCGCCTGTTGTGGCGGCAGCGCAATCACTTGCCCACCGGGTACGGAGGTCACACCCGTGACCTGGATCGGAACCTGCCGAAATCCGGACGACGGCAAGGACTACCTGATCTCCTACAACGATTGCTGTGGCAAGAGCGTCTGTGGTCGGTGCATCTGCAACCGCAATGAAGGTGAACGTCCGGAATATCATTGGGTTCGCAACAACGACATCAACTGGTGCGCGGGCGCCACATCTTATGTCTATAACTGCTCGATCGCAGTCGTCGTAGGGCAGGCGACCGAAGCGCAACCGGAAAAGTGACCTGCCCTCGCCCGCGCCCTGGTGGCGCGCGTCGTCTCGGCCTGATCGCGATGATGATGGCGAGTGTCCTGATCCCAGAATTGGATGCGCAAGCCGACTCGGAGCCGCATCGCCCTGAGCCGGAGAACTTTCTTCTTCATTGTTCGGGCTGCCACCAACGCGATGGTCGGGGCACGCCGGGTGTTGCCCCCGACCTGCGTCAGATCGGCAGCTTGCTGAACCGACCTGGCGGTCGCGAATATCTGGGCAGCGTCCCCGGCGTCGCCCAGGCCCCTGTTGGCGACGAGGAACTCGCTCGGCTGCTGACCTGGGTCCTGACCGAAATCGCCGATCGGCGGCCCGAGCCGGCCTATACGGCCGAGGAGATCGGCCGCCTGCGTGCCCAACCACTGCGAGACCCCATCGCTGCACGGAAGGCACTATTCGCGCCCATTCCGTGACCTTCCTCACCTACAGGTCTCCCCGTGATTGCCGACACGTACTCGTAGTTGTCGAAGCTGTCTTCGTAGCCGGCGCGGTTGTCGGCCTCCCGGGAGGATCATCATGCACGACGGACGAACACGAAAAGTAGACTCGATTGAACCCGAGCGATTGGAGCCCTTCCTCACTCTACACAGAGCCAGCATTACCATTCTGCGTGGACCGGCAGCGGGCACCGAATACATGCTCGACAAGCGGCGCGCCATGCTAGGTCGATCGGCGGAAGCCGAGATTCAGATCGATGACCCTTCGATCTCCTCGGAACATGTCTCCTTCGAACTCGGCGCCGAGGGTTTCGGGATCCGCGATCTCGCGAGCACGAATGGCGTTCAGTTGAATGGCGCAAACGTTCTCGCCGCCGATCTCAAACACGGCGACCGCATCGCACTCGGCGAATGCGAGCTCCAATACGTGGTCGAAGATCGCACTCCGCAGACCAAGAGCTGGAGCGTGGAAGAGGACGCGTGAGCAACTCGACGCTAGTTGGCCGAAAGCTGGGCGGATTCACGGTCGAACGCGAACTCGGGCGCGGCGGCATGGGCATCGTCGTCCTCGCCCGACAGCAAAGCCTCGACCGACCCGCCGTCTTGAAGCGAATCCACTCGGAACTCGCGAGCCACCCGGAACTCGAGGCCCGCTTCGAGCGAGAGGCCATTGCGGCCGCCAAGCTCCACCATCCCAATGTCGTCAGCGTCTACGACCGATTTCAATACCGCGGCGCGCAATATCTCGCGACAGAATACGTCGACGGTGTCGATCTATCCGCGATTCTGCACGGCGGAGCGAGGCTGCCTTGGCGGATCGCCGCGACGATCGCCCTCGAAGTGGCGCGCGGACTCGAAGCCATCCACGCCGAGGGCACGCTCCATCGCGACCTAAAGCCCCAGAACCTGCTCGTGGGACGACGCGGCGAGGTCAAGATCACCGACTTCGGCCTGGCGCTCGACGCGAGCGGCACGGCACTCACCCAACCTGGCATTGCCGTGGGCACCCCGCCGTATATGCCGCCGGAGCAATTGCGTGGCGAGCGCGTGGATCCCCGCGCCGACCTCTTTGCGCTCGGCTGCGTTCTCTACGAAATGCTTGCCGGTCAGACGCCATTCGAGATCACGGACGTCCAGGCCGACGACGCCGACAACAAAGACAACAAAGACAGGCAGGCCGGAAAGTCCCTTCTATCGCGAATCGAATCAGGGCGTTATGCGCGAGTGCGCAAAGGCAGACGAGAGATTCCGCGCGCCCTCGCAAAGCTCGTCCGCCGCTGTTTGGCACCGCGTGTCGCGCGCCGAATCGGCTCCGCGACCGAGTTGCGCCGAAGGCTCGAGACCCTGCTCGATCGTCCACCCCGGGCGGAATGTCAGAGCGCACTCGCCACCTATCTCTGGGAGCACCATGTCTTCGAGGCCCGCGAGACCGAGACCGTCGTCATGGTTGCGCGCCAAGTGAGCCCACGAGCCTTCCGACCGATCCCGGCGGCAGCTGCGATCGGCGCGCTGGCGGCCTCGATCCTCTCACTTGGATTTTCGTATCGCTACCCAAGTGAGGTCACAAAATGGACGGCACACCTGACCGGCGACTGGGATGTCACGCAGATCACAGGACCGATTCCGCTCGGAAGCGATCTCGTGACGTCGACGAATTCCTTTTTTCCTTCGCGATCAGCAAATTCCGAGTAGCGACCAGAGCCGGGCCAGATTCTCTTCCGCAACCTTTCGCTCTGTCCCTGCCATCCGCGGCAGCATCGCCGTGACGGCCTCCGCCAGCTTGATCACGTGGGCAGGGTCGACGGACTCTTGCTCCCAGAAGCGGGTCTCGTTTGGTGTTGACCGTGCGGGTTTCAAGTCCGAAGGCGGAATCGTATTCGAGGCTTCGACGAGTAGACGAAGCGATTCCTGAGCCTTCTCCGCAGCGGCTGCAATGTCGTGATACCCGAGCCCTTCGAGCGTCACGATCGCGTGGAAATGGGTGATGAGATGGACCTTCTCGCCGGCCAGGAAGTAGTGCCGCCCAGCGATGCTTTGATCCGCTGCGAGATGACCAAGGGCCTCGAACGCCGCCTGCATTGCCCGGCTCGATCCCTCCTCTATGCGCGGCGACACGAGCTGGCCCGCCGGCCGGTCCGCGACCCGGAAGTAGTCGTCATGCCCGTAGTAGCGTGAGGGATCATCGACTCGCGCAGCCTTGTGAAGCGCGATCAAAGCGTCGATGACACGCTCGGTCGCTAGCGCAGGTTGGCGCGACAGGACATGCAGCGCAGCCGTCATGTAGATCGTGGGATGACCTGACGTCCGCAGGTTGCCAGCAGACTCGCGAAGCTCGACCAAAACGGGCTCGACACCCACGAGCCCCGTACACGGATCCGTGAGCGGCGAATACCAATCCCGATTGGCATCGAGCATGTCTCGCAGCTTTGCGCTTAGGACAAGGGCCACCGGTCCAGGTAGATTCGGATTGGACAGTAGACGAGCGCCCGCGATCATCGCGGCTCCGAAATGACCGAAGAACCACTTTCCCGCCTCTCCAGCGCGCACCAAGGCCACGACACCCACGGCCTCGAACTCCTCCAACGTCGTGCTCGAAATCATATTCGCCTCCCGTGAGTCGCCGGTTCCGCCACCGCGCCAGCGGGCTCGACTCCATCAGTCTCGGCGAATCGATTCCCACCGTCCGCGATTCTTCCAACTCATCATCGATTTGCTACTAAACCATCATGAATGATCGCATATCAACCAATCTATCCGAGAACCTCCGCCAGCTGCGAGAGACACGTGGTCAGAGTCAGCAGCAGATCTCCAAACTCGCTGGAATACCGCGCCCGACCTGGGCGTCCCTCGAGTCCGGGACAGCCAATCCCACGCTGGCGGTCCTTTTGAAAGCGGCGGGCGCTCTGCAGGTTTCGCTAGAGGAGCTGATCGGGCCACCGCGCTCGACGGGCACCCACTACCCGGCGAAAACGATTCGCACTCGTCGGCGCGGCGAAGCCCTGATCCGCAATCTTCTTCCCGAATCGATTCCCGGCATGGAGATCGAACGAATGGAGCTGTCCCCGGGTGGGAGTCTGGTCGGGGTTCCGCATACCCATGGAACACGGGAATACCTGACCTGCGAACGCGGACAGATCAAATTGCTCGCGAGTGGTGAAGGTTGGCTCTTGAATCCTGGAGACGTCGTCGTCTTTCGTGGGGATCAGCGCCACAGCTATCGAAACGAGGGGCGCAGCAAGGCCGTCGGCTATAGCGTTGTTGCGCTCGCGCCGTTCAACCCTTGAGAGAGATCGCGTTGGTCGGGGACCTTGGCCAGAGACCTCAGTCAGAGACCTTCGGGCCAGCCGACGCCGCCCAATCCGTGTGCTGGAATTGGCCGGGAGAATCGACACGCTCGTAAGTATGGCTTCCGAAATAGTCGCGCTGGGCCTGAATCAGATTCGTACTGCCCCGAGCCGTAGTCAGGGTGTCGAACCAGGCAAGCGAGGTGGCCAATCCGGGAATGGGAATGCCAGCCCGAAACGCTGCGGCGACGACACGACGCCAGCTCGGTAATCGTTCGATCAACTCCGCACGAAAGCTTGGCGCCAAGGCGAGCAGGTCGACGCCGCCTCCACCCGTCCCGTCGTAACGGAATGCGTCGCTGACCCGATCGAGGAAGCGCGCACGAATGATGCAACCGGCTTTCCAGATGCGCGCAACATCGGCGAGGTTGGTCCCGTAGTCTCGCTCTCTACTCGCCTGGGCCAGTAGGTCAAAGCCTTGGCTGTAGCTGGCAATCTTGGCTGCGTAGAGGGCCGCACGAATATCATCGGCGTCCACACCCTCTAGGCGAAGGTCCTGCGAGCCTCTGAAGGCGGCGGCCGCCGCCACGCGGCGATCTCGATTCGCGCTGAGTGAGCGCGCATCCACCGCCGCAGAAATCGTCGGAATCGCGACACCGAAGTCAAGCGCCGCTTCGGCCGTCCAGCGCCCGGTCCCCTTCTGCCCGGCGCGATCCAGAATGGCATCGAGCAGGAGCCCGCCCGGCACTTCGGGATCTTCGATGCGGAAGATATCGGCCGTGATTTCGATCAGAAAGCTCTCGAGTTCCTGGCCATTCCATGCGGAGAAGGTATCGGCGACGGCGCCCGCCTCGAGCTTCAAGCCCGTCCGTAAAAGCACGGCGGACTCGGCGATCAGTTGCATGTCACCATATTCGATTCCATTGTGAACCATCTTGACGAAATGCCCTGCGCTACCACGACCGCAGTAGGCCACGCACGGCCCGGAATCGGATTGAGCGGAGATCGATTCGAGAATAGAGCGCAATTGCTGCCAGGCTTCCGGGTCGCCGCCGGGCATGATCGAAGGTCCGAGTAGCGCCCCCTCACTTCCGCCGGAAACGCCCATTCCGACGAAGCGCCACGAAGCGCCTTCGGCTCGCTTGCTCCGGCGATCCGTATCGGTGTAGAGGCTATTTCCTGCGTCGATCACGATGTCGTCGGATTCGAGCAGGCCGTCGAGACCGTCGAGGGAATCATCGACGGGTTGTCCGGCCGGGACCATCAGGACGAGGCGCCGAGGTCTGCGAACTGCAGCAACGAGGGCTTCGAGGGATTCACATCCAACAAAATTCGCCTCCGTATAACGTGAGACCAATTCGCGCGTCGCTTCCGGGCTGCGGTTGAAGAGTGCCACGCGATGTCCGCGGCTCGCGAAATTGCGCGCCAGATTCGATCCCATCACACCGAGTCCGATCACTGCGACATCACACGACGCCTCTCGCCTCTCGTCTGTCATTGCGGGTTTCTCCTCGCCGTCGTCTTGCGGCGCTGTGGGTCGAGTTCGAGATCGGTCACGACGATCAATCCCGAAAGCCCTTGTGCGGGAAGCGTCGGATCGCCATTCACGAGCCGCGTCAACGCGTCCCGCTTCGACTCTCCGGTCGCAACCAGAATCACGACGCCAGCCGTCTCGAGGGCTCGACGCGTAAGCGTAATGCGATCGGATGGCGGCTTCGGACTGTCCCGAACATGAACCACCCACTGCTCGGAGGATCGCGGTTGGCGCGAAAAAATCGACGCGACATGGCCATCCGCACCCATTCCGAGCAAGGCCACATCAATCGCATTCGAAAAGAGCTCGTGAAATCCCCGGGTCGCCCGAACGACGGCCCGATCGGGCGTCTCTCCGTTCAGGAAGAGCGGCAACAAACTCGTCGGTTCACTGGTCGAGATCGAATCTCCGGCCGATGCAAAGAGGCCCAGGCGAGCCGCTGCACCCCGATTGGACTCGGCGGCTTCGAACGCCACGCAGCGCTCGTCCACCCAGGTCAGCAAAACCCGCCGCCAATCCTCCCCCAACTCACAGCGGGCTTGCGCGGCCGCCTCCAACGCAGAACCTCCCGGAATCGCGAGTCGAGCCGTCGCGCGCTTCGCGAGCACCGCCCGAAGCGCAGCCGTCAGCAATTCGCCGGCACGCGGGAGAGCATCCGGCGTGACGATGAGTTGCAGTGACCGATTCTGCTCGGCCCCTTCGACCTTAACTGCGATCTCAGCCACGCGACCAGCAACCCTGACTATCACCGAAGAGCGCCTCCGACTCCGGCGGGCCCCAACTCCCGGCCGGATACTCCCTGATAGCCGGACCATCGGATCGCATCCAATCCGCGCGCACCGCATCCGCGTATTCCCAGGCCGCTTCGATTTCATCGCTCCGCAAGAAGAGCGTCTGATCCCCAAGCAGGGCGTCGGCCAGCAATCGTTCGTAGGCGTCCGCCGAGGGCTCACCGAAATGTTCGCGATAGTCGAAGCGAAGATTGGCCGGCGTCATGTCCATCGAATTGCCCGGCTGCTTCACGCCGAAGGAAAGCTCGATTGACTCCTCCGGTTGAACCCTCAACGTCAAGACATTCGGCCTGGCCCGGGCGACCACTCCATCCGCAAGAAGACGCGCATATTCATCCGGCGCCACGTTGTCGGGACGATTGAAGAGTTGAATCGGCGGCGTATGGAATTGAACCTTGACCTCTGTATATCGCTCGGGCATTCGCTTCCCGTGCCGCAGCAAAAAGGGAACCCCGCTCCAGCGCCAATTGTCGACATGCGCCCGAAGGGCAACGTAGGTCTCGGTTTCAGAATCGCCGGCTACGCCCTCTTCCTCGAGATAGCCGCGCGCCAATGCAGATGAAATTTCTCCACCTTCGCCGGTTCCTTCTACCCGCCCATAGCGAGCCCGAACCAGGGCCGGGCATCCGTCGACACCGAAGGGATGTCGAAGCGCGCGCAAGACTTCCACCTTCTGACCACGGACCGCATCGGCGGCCAGCGTCGCCGGCGGTTCCATCGCGATCAAAGCCAGGATCTGCAGCATGTGATTCTGAACCATGTCGCGCAGCGCGCCGGTTCCGTCGTAGTAGCCACCCCTTCCGTTTTCGACCCCGAGCGTCTCCGCCACCGTGATCTGAACACACTCGACATGATGACGGTTCCAGAGCGGCTCGAAGATGGCGTTGTGGAAACGGAATCCCAGCAGGTTCTGGACCGTCTCCTTTCCGAGATAGTGGTCGATGCGGTAGATCTGCTCTTCTTGCAAGGTCCGGTGGAGTTCGCGATTGAGCCGCCTGGCCGAATCCAGATCATGCCCGAATGGTTTCTCGACGACGACGCGTCGAAACCCTTCCTCGTTTTTCCAGGCATCGAGCAGGCCGGACGAGCCGAGGCGATCGACCACGACCGGAAAGAGTTCGGGTTTGAGCGAGAGATAGAAGAGCCTGCCCGCGGCTTGCCCGCCCGGCAAGCCGTCGAGTCGATCGGCGAGCCTGGCCATGTCGGCGGGATCGCTGGTGTCGGCCGCGTGATAGAAAATTCTCGGTGCAAGCCGATCGAAGGCCGGCCGAACTTCAGGGGGCAGCCCTTCTGCCAGATGTGCTCGAAAGGACTCGTCGCTCATCTCCGTGCGAGAGACGCCCAGGACCGAAAAACCCGTCGGTAGACCCGGGTTCGTATCGAGCGTCGCGAGCGCGGGAATCAACTTTCGACGCGCAAGATCGCCGCTGGCTCCGAAGATGATGACTTGTTCCCGGGCACCACCGGGCTCAGTTCGTGTTGAGTCGGCGGAAGGCGAATCGGCCGGGTCGCGGGTCGCATTCATGGGCGACAGGATAGTCGGGATCCCGGGCTTGTCGCTCCGGAATCATCCGGAGTAGCGGATCAATGGGCGAAATCGTTTCGGATCACCTGGCCTCGCGAAACGATCGCAGAGAGCGACTTCTCCGGGTCGGAAAGCGCCGCGAGATCTTCCAGGGGATCGATCTCGGTCAAGACCAGATCGGCGAAGGCACCCTTTGTAAGGCAACCGATCTCACCTTCGAGACCACATAGCTTCGCGTTGACCTGGTACATCGCACACAACACGTCACGCGCCGGTTCGAGTTCGGCTCGAATCTGGAACTCTTGATTCTGCCAGGTCTGCGCTTCACCGAGCAGGTCCGTTCCGAATCCGAGCGTGACGCCTGCGCTGCGCGCGATTTCGATCGATCGTTGCCCTGATTGAAATACGCCTCGATTCTTCGAAACGTTCCGTTCCGGCAGGCCCACTTTCGCACCGATCTCGGCCATTGCGCGATAGGTCACGAGCGTCGGAACCATCGTCACTTCCAGTTCCGCCATCCGAAGAGCGGTCGCTTCGTCGACGAGATTGCCGTGTTCGATACAGCGAACTCCGTTCTCGATTGCGAGCGAGATGGCCTCGGGCTGATAGGCGTGTGCCGTGGTGTAGGTATTTCGATGATCCGTTTCAACGGTCGCCGCCCTTACTTCCTCGGGCGTGTATTGCACGCAGTCGAAGGGATCCGTCGGCGAAGCCACACCGCCGGACGTCATCAACTTGATGAAGTCCGAGCCGTCTCGCAGTTCATGGCGCACAGCGCTCCGAACCGCGTCCGGCCCATCCGCCACATGACTGAAGTCGTTACTCAGCACTTGGCAGGCACACTGCCCGGCTTCCAGCGCCGCCTCCACGTCGCCATGCCCGCCGGTTTGCGAAATCGCTCGACCCGAACGAATGATGCGCGGCCCCTTGCAGAGGCCGCCGGCAATGGCCCGAACCAGGCCTGTCGTATGACCACCCGTATCACGAACCGTGGTAAAGCCACGCAAGACAGTCGCCTCGGCAAGCTTGCCCATCGCGAGAGCCTTCTCGACTGATGACATCTTCTGGAGCTTGACGAAATTCATCGTGGTGATGACATGATGCACATGTCCGTCGATGAATCCGGGCATGACCGTCTGGCCACGCGCATCGATCGTGAGGTCGGCGTGTCCCGAAGGCTGGGAGTCAGAGACCTCCACGATGCGATCCTCCGAGATCGTGATATGTCGCTCGCCAACCAGGGCCATCGCCTCTGTGTCGAGCAGGTTCCCATTCAGAATTCGGATGATCAATATTCCCTCCTCGCACAGGCCGTGCAGGCGCACCGGACCCACCTACTTCGCGCCGCTTCGCCCAACCCCGATCAGACTCGAACAATAGGCCATCCGAGTGGACGCAGGGACGGTTCTTCGCGCTAGATTCCCCCCATGGCCTATATCGAGAATCGACTCGTCCACGACGCGGACGCCCATATCATGGAAACCCCCAACTGGTTGCGAGACTACGCCGACCCCTCGCTTCGCGATCGCATCCAGCCCCCCGGTTATGTCAATGAACTCCGTCAAACCGGGGACAACGAAAGCCAGCTAGGCGACGTCGACGCCGCCTTCGCACGCATCGTGGAACGCCACCAGTCGCCGGAATATCAAGCGGACGACGCTGCCGAGATCATGAATCGAAAGAACTTTGCGGCGACCGGCGCATTCCTCGCCGAGGACCGACCCCGTTGCCTCGACCTGATCGGTGTCGCCAGTCAGCTCGTCTTCAACACCTTCTACAACCGGCGACTCCACGATTGGGAACACGCAGACGATCTCGACTTCGCCTACGGCGTCGCGCGAGCGCACAACCGGGGCATGGTAGAGTTCTGCTCCGTCGATAAGCGCCTGCTCCCAACATGTTATGTGCCCCTGGCCGACTTCGATCGAACCCGGGCGATGGCGCTCGAGAGTCTCGAAATGGGCGCGGCCGCCTTGCTCATTCCCTCCGGTTGCCCCAAAGGACACTCTCCCAGCCACCTCGGGCTCGACCCGCTCTGGGCGGCCGCACAGGAAGCGGGAATCCCAATCGTCTTTCACGTCGGAGGAACCGGCGATCTGATCGATGCAGGCTATTTCCAGAATGGCCTGCCGATTCCCAAGGATTTCCACGGCGGCGAAGAAAACTTTCGCTCGGTCGACTATATGGGGATTCCCGGGCCGCCCATGCAAACCCTGGCAACCATGATCTTCGACGGCGTATTGGAACGATTTCCCGAGTTGCGCATCGGCGTGATCGAACAGGGCGCGATTTGGCTGCCGAGTTGGATGCGCCAGATGGAGTCCGCCTTCGACGCCTTCTCGCGCCACGAAGAACGGCTCCAGAAGCTATCGTTGCGACCAAGCGAATATGTCGAACGCCAGATTCGCGTCACCCCCTATCCGACCGAGGACATCGGTTGGGTAACGGAACAGGTCGGCCCCGAGATCTGTCTCTTCTCGACCGATTTCCCGCACGTCGAAGGAGGTCGGCGCCCTGTCGAGCGATTCGAACGGAGCCTCGGAGACGCCAGCGAAGAAGTCCGCGACCGCTTCTACAGAGAGAATTTCGTCGACCTGATGGGGCGTGGATTGCCAGCGCTCTGACCAACGCAGTCCCCCTTCCCCCTGCGCAAGCCGTGGAGCAAAGTGGATTTGAAGCTGCTTGATTTCATTCTCGATCGCGCTCGTTATGCAGCGGTGATCGCCCCCGTCCTGTGCGCGGCCTTCTATCTCTTCATATTCTGGCTCGCGGACACCTACCGCATAGACGTGCTTCCCAAGTACATGACCTCGCGCGTTCAGCGGGGCGGCTCCTGATCCACGGCAATGCGCCCTGCCGCCCCGTCCGCACAACGAGAATCGCCCATCCCCTCACATCGCCGCGAGAATCTTCTCCCGCGCAGGGCGTGCATCGCAGGCCGCCCGGTAGCCGTTCCACTGCCCTTGCGCGCGAACGAGATTGTGGTCTCCCCGCGTTACGAAGCGCGTGTCATCCCATCCGAAATAACACTCTTCCAGTGCATCCGTGACATAGCGGGCACAGACTTCGAGCGTGATGCGTTCGGGCGCCGTCAACAGGGAGCGCCGCTCGGCCTCCGACAACTCCCTTTCCAAGCCTGTCATGAATCCGCGCAAGGATGCTTCGAAGATCGAAAGATCGAAGTTCGCCTCCCCGACATCTTCCCCCTTCGCGTTGCACCAGGAACGCCAGGCGTCGCCGAGTTCCATCCAAAGCGGCGCGCGCATCAAGGTATCCATATCGACCAACGCGAAGGCGCGATCTCGGCCGGGCAGTTCACGACCCTCGAAAAGCAGATTCTGGAGTTTGAGATCGCCGTGGATCACGCAATCGGCTGTCTCCACGGCCGCGCCGAGTTCATTGAAGGCGGCCAACACCTGCTCGCCCAAAGGTCGGACGTCCTCGGCCAGTCGATGATCACCATGTATTTCGAGGGCCGCGCGCAGGGCGTCCAGGTAGAGCGCGGTATCTCGGTAGGGAATGCCCATCGGGGCGAGGGGCTGATCGAAGTCGCTCAGCGCCGCATGAAAACGTCCAATCAAATGCCCGGCCGATCGAGCCTGGGGCAGGGACTCGATCCGCTTGAAACTCACACCGCCGAGATGGGTCATCAATCGCCACCGGCCCAACTCGCCGAGCGACACCGAATAGTCCCCATCCACGGTCGGCAAGAGCGACACCGAAACGAATCCGCGGTCGGCTAGATGACGCGTCACCCGCCGAATATTGTCCTGGATCTCCGGCGCAAAGACATCACTCACACGCTGCAAAACGAATTCGGCATCAGCCACCCGCGCGTGAAAACTCTGATGCAACAACCCGTCACCGAGCGGCCGAATCTCCACAGCACCCGAGAGAACGGAGTAGGCGGAGCGGACAGCCTGCGGAAGCACTTCCGGATCCGCACCGTCTTTCCAGTCCCGCACTTCGTCCCGATCAGCGGGGGGCATCTCGTGCCCCGGTTTCCTGCCTCCTTTCGGCAGCCGGCTGATTCGTTGGCCCGGGTCCCATGGGCTGCGCGTCCGCCGAACTATGCTCGCGCTGATAGAACCCGATGATGTCGCGGTAGCTCACATGCCCGAGCAGCCGCCGACGCCCGTCGACGATCTCGACGATCGGAAGCTTGTCGAACTCGCGCTCCGCAAAGAATTCGAGCGCGCGAATCAGGTTGTCGTCCGGGCTGAGGAAGACCGTTCGTCGATTAACGAGATCATCTGCAAGCACCAGCGTTCCGAGATGCTCGAGATCTTCTCGATCGCCGAGGTCCTTGAGCGCAAGCAGCCCCGTCAACTCCCCGTGCCTGTTCTGCAGGAGCAGATCCGTTTCACCCACCTCGACAGCAAGGGACTCAACAGCGGACAAAGTCATGTCCGACGAAATGATGGCTGCATTTCCGTATACGCCCTTCATGGCGTTGCCGATCGTCACATGCTTCAGAAAATTCGGATTCATCTCCCATAGATGTGCTTTGGTCGAAAACTTGTCGTCCACCTGCGTCGTGTAGATCGACCATCGCCTCGAAGTGACGAGGGCCACGATGGCCACCACCATCAAGGGCGGCAGGAGTTCATAGGCCCCGGTGAGTTCGCAAACCATCATCAAGGACGCGATCGGCGCGTTCGCGACTCCGGCAAAGAAGGCGCCCATGCCAACCACGACGAAGGGCGCGATATCCGGAACCAATTCGGGAAAGAGTTGTTGGCTGAGCGTACCCACACAACCGCCTAACAAGGCACCGATGAAGAGGCTGGGGGCGAAGACACCGCCCGAGCCACCAGAGGAAATCGTGAACGACGTCGTTACGATTTTCAGTACCGCAAGCGTGGCCAGAAACCCGACGGTCGCCTTGAACCCATCGACGTCCTGGCCGAGGATCAACTGCTGCACATAGCCGAATCCCTGTCCCATCGCCTGGGGATAAGCGAGCCCGACCGTGCCGACCAAAAGTCCACCCAGCGGCGGAACGAGATATTTGTTGATCGGTAGCCGGTCGAAGAAGAGTCGCTTCGATCCGTGAAGGAAGTTCACATAGAGATAGCCGGCCGCGGAACAGACCAATCCCAAGACGGCATAAAAAAGCAGCTGCACGGGTGTGTGAAAGGCTTCTCCCGCATAGGCAAAGACATGATCGAAGCCTTTGACGGAGCAGAAAACCGTGTAGGCGGTGACCGAAGAAAGAATCGCGGGCGTGAGCGCGTCGGTCTCGATGTCTTCCTTGTAGAGAACTTCGACCGCAGTCAGCGCCCCGCCGAGTGGAGCGCGAAAGATGGCGCCAAGCCCACCGGCGGCGCCCGCGACCATCATCGTGCGACGCGCCCGCGCGCCCATCTTCAAGAAGCGCCCCAAACCCGAACCGATTCCGGCGCCGATCTGCGCGATCGGGCCTTCCTTGCCCGCGCTGCCGCCGGAGGCGAGTGTCGCCAGCGTGGCCAACGACTTCACCAGCGGCACACGACTTCGCATCGACCCGGCCTTGTTGTGGAAGGCGTCGATATAGCCATCCGTACCGGTGCCCTCGGCCTCGGGCGCGAAGGTCTTGACGAGCAATCCCGAGATCAGCCCCCCGGCGACCGGCAAGGCGAAGAGCACCCAACGACGAGGCGGGCCACTTGGAAGGGGCAGATCGCTCAACTCGCCCATCGGCTGTGGCAGCGCAACGCGCGCCCATCCGTGCATCGTGATTTCAGTCGCCGCGTGCAACAGTTCGTTGAAGACCAGGGCACCGAGCCCAGACAACACGCCAATCACAACCGAGTAGAAATAGATCGTCCGCGGATTGATACTGGTCAGCATCGTGCGCAGATTTCCGAGGCGAAACAGCTTGTCCAAATTCGACTTTCAATGACGCCGCGCCTGGGAAGCCCGACGCGGGTTGGTTGGACGGAAAAATTTCGACGAACTCAGCTGTCGTCCGAATGATCGGAGTGATCCGCCTCATCCATTGGCCCGGAAGCCTCTCCCGATTCCACCGGGAGACCGTCTTCTTTCCATGCGATCATATGACCTTCCATGAACAGAACGGGTCCAGCACCGGCCAGCCAGAGCTGGGCTCGCGCAATGCCCGCGCGCGGACCATGCTCGCAGTACACGACAAAGGGCTCGTCTTCCAGTTCGCTCTCGGGCAGCTGGTCGAGATTGAAGAGCAGTGAATAGAACGAAACATGGACGGCGCCCGGAACGCGGGCCTCCTCGAATTCCGAAGCGGATCGGACATCGACGATTCGTGGCGGCGAGCTCGATTCGATGCGCGCCAGGAGATCGGGACGAGAGATATGGTCGGCGCATCCGCCAAGAAAAGCCAGACCGGCGAAGGCTGCGATCCAAGCGGAGACGAAGGGCGTGACGGGTCGCCGTGCTCGACGCATCAAGCCCAGACCGCCGGTCGACGGTTCTTCCAGGGCCGAGCTTCTTCGAGTTGCGCGGCCAATCGAAAGAGCGTGGCCTCATCCGCATAACGCGCCGCGAATTGCATCCCGATCGGCAAACCCGCTTCGCTCCAAGCAAGCGGAAGCGAAATTGCTGGCTGGCCAGTGAAATTACACGGTGGCGTAAAGGGAAAGACGCGCGCTTGCCGTTTACCCACTTCGCGCGGAGCGAGACCCACCGGATCAATATGCCCGACCTTGGGCGGATCCGTACCGAGAACAGGCGTGAGCAGGACATCGAAGCCGTCATGGGCGGCCACGATCTTCCGCGTCAAGAGTCGCATCGTCCCCCAGGCCCGCATCACGCTTTCGCCGTCCTGTTTTCGCCCGTGGCGGATGCCTGCCCAGGTGAGCGACTCGAGCTCGTCTTCCTTGGGCTCACGTCCGACGCGCTCGATCATGTGCGCCAGATTCGCGGCGGCGCTGGCGGAGGAAACGACGCTCTGTGCTGCATAGAGCTGGCGCCAATCGACGTCGATCGTTGCTTCAAAGACGTCATGGCCGAGATCTTCGAGCTGCTTCGCGAGGTCGTGTAGCGCGGACTCGATCTCGGGATCGATCGGCCGACCACTCGGCGTCGCCGTGGAAAAGCCGATCCGCAAACGTCCCGCGTCGCGTTCGATCTCTTCGAGATAGGGCCGCTCCTTGGCGGGTACCGCGTAGGGGCAACCGGGCTCCGGTTGCCCCGTCCAGTCGAGCATCGCAGCGCTATCGCGCACGGTGCGGCTCACGACATGGTCGACGCTGAAGCCGATCACCCTGTCCGTGTCATCCATCCCGTTCGGATTTCGGTCGCGCGTCGTCTTGAGTCCGACGAGTCCACAACATGCGGCCGGAATTCGAATCGAGCCGAGCCCATCACTGGCATGCGCCAACGGAACCATGCCCGCTGCGGTCGCCGCGGCCGAGCCACCGCTCGACCCACCGGAAATATGATCCGAATTCCAGGGATTGCGGCAGGGGCCGAGATGAGCGGACTCCGTCGTACCCGTGATGCCAAACTCGGGTGTGTTGGTTTTTCCCAGAATGACGACACCGGCCTGGCGATAGCGGCGGGTCAAGATCCCATCCTGCTCTGGCACTTCGTCCTTGAGGTAGCGGCTTCCGCTCGTCCGCGGCATTCCGCCGACCGGGCAACCGAGGTCCTTGATCAAGAAAGGCACACCACGAAATGGGCCATCCGGCAATTCCTTCGCCGCGTCGCTTCGAGCGCTCTCGAAGGCCCGGTGGACCACCGCGTTCAGGGCGGGATCCAACTTTTCGATTCGCTCGATCGCCGCCTCGACAAGATCGCCGGGGCTGACCTCCCGACGCGCCACGAGTTCTGCCAATCCCAGTCCGTCATAGTCGCTGTACTCATCGAAGCCCATGTCGTTTCCTCCTCTAGTCTTCCCATGCGAGTCCCCGCGTATTCTAGCCCGATCCGAGGCCCGCCTACCCGTCGAATCGTCGCCCTCGGATCACAAATCCTCCGTCGCCCGCTGCTAGCGGAGGCGCCCAAAGCCGGCAGGCCCTACGCTCTGTCGTGTTCGCAACCGATCGTGAAATGAGTGCAGCTTGACCCGCTTGAAAGAGGCCTCTCGTCCCACGCCCCTCGAATCGCTGACGCGCCCGATCTGGTTCGCCTGCGTGCTACTCGTGCTCTCAGCGGCGATTTCCTATTTCTACGCCGACCGGAACATCCCGGTCCAGGACGAGGGCTCCGTTCTAGCGGCCGCCGCCAAGATCTTGCGCGGCGGCATTTTCTACCGAGACGTCGATACCTACACATTTCCAGGTATCTCCTATTTGCTCGCCGGAGCGATGTCGCTCTTTGGCGAACATCTCTCTGTCGCGCGCACGCTGGCCGGCTCATTCTTCTGCGCGATGGTCCTGGGCGTCTATGCCTGTGCACTCGCCTTGATGGACCGAAGGCGAGCCGCGCTCTGCGGGCTCTCAGTACTCAGTCTGAAATTTCTCGCCTACCCGATCTACACGATGTATTTCTGGGTCGATCCGTCACTGGCCGCCGCACTCTTCGCCCTCGCCCTCTTCCTGCGTCACTCTTTTGCCGGGCCGTCAATGCGACTCTTGGCAATCGGCGTGCTCACCGGGTTGTCGATCGTGACGAAGCAGTCGACCGGGATCTATGTTGCCGTGGTCTTTGCGGTCGTACTCGGCTTTCCGGCTTTCGCGCATGGCCCGCGCCGCCGCCCCGGGCGGCTCGCCGAGCTCGCGGCGTACGCTGCCGGGCTCGTCCTCGTGCTTGCTTCAATGTCCGCCTATTTCGCGAGCGAAGGCCTCTTTGGCGAAATGGTCCGCGGCGGGCTGTTGCGACCCTTCACCGGTTATCTGTCGACGAGCGGTGTCTCATTCTTTCCACCACTGGCCTGGTGGCATTTCGGCGATCTCGATTCTTACGGTCCGATCTATTTCTCGCAGCTCGCCGTGGAGCTCGTACTGAACACCACGCCCCCGATTCAATCCATTCGAAATTTCACGCTGGGGCTCGGGGAATTCGTATCGAGAATTCTCTACAGCGCGATCCCGATCGCCTTCGGCGCGTGCGCCTGGCTGTGGTTGCGCGCTTTCCGTGCTTCGTCCTCCGATGGTCGCCGCGAAGAGCATCACGACGCGGAACAAACGCTTGCTCGGGCGCGCTTCTTTTCGGCCGCCGGTGTCGGCCTCGCGATTACGGTGTCGGCGTTCCCACGAGCAGATTTCATCCACGTCATCAGTATCTATCCCGCCGTCGCTTTGGTCCTTTTTGCGCTCTGCCAACCGGCTCTGCTGGGGGTCAATTCGATACACACCGACGAGATCCGGACGCACGAACAACGCCGCCGAATGCATTTCGAAACCGTCTTCGTCGCGCTCCTGCTTCTCACCACGACGGCACTGACCCTGCGCAACGACGCAACGCTCAGCCATCGCCTCTCGATCGAGCGTGCCGATCTCTGGGTGCGGCCCCGGGACGCCTGGCTGGAACGATTGATCCCCTTCATTCGGGCACAGGTTCCAGAGGATGAGACGCTCTTCGTCTACGGCCACGAAGCCCACTGGTACTACCTCTCGGATCGCTATACCCCACGTGCTTTTTCGCAGATCTATCCAGGCATGACCGGGGACGAAACCGGGGAGCAGCTCGCCCAATTGATTCGCGCGACCCGCCCTCGAATCATCCTGCAAGGCGTCCTGCGTTGGCCCGGCATGCCCCCGGTCCCCGCCTACACCCCGGCGTTCAAACGAACACTCAAGCGTCTCTACAAGCTCGACCCTGAGGCCATCGCCGACCCCCCGGACCCGAATCTGCTGCGGGTCTGGCGCCTCCGTGAGTGAGCCCGCCTAGATTGGCCTTGGTTGGCCTTGCGGGGGCTTGGATGGTCATCGAGCCGACTTTTTCGTAGCGTCCGGGATGGTCATGAACGAAAAACGAATCACTCAAAACGCCCCGGGCCCAGCGGGAGGAAAAGTCCTGATCGCCATCGTGATCGGCCTGCTCGGTGCCGCGGGTGGAGCCTATTTCGGTATGAGCGACCAGGACAGTCAATCGTCGTCGAGCCCCTTTGATCGGTCGAACCCTGCGTCGCCGACGATGAGCGTCGAGCTCGATCGGCTGCAGCACGCGCTGGCCGCAGAGGTCGAGGCGAGAGAGGAATTGACGGCGCGAATCGCCAAACTCGAGGCGAGCCTTTCCCGGCGCGGCGCGGAGTTCGGCGAAGCGCCCCTCGCCTCGCTCGCGGACACCGAGGCGCAAGAAGGCGACGTCGAACCCGACGAGAACGACGAGGCGGAAGCGTTGGCTCTCGCAGAGAGGGACGCGGAGGCTTCGAAGTTCGACGATGGCGCGCTTCTGGCGTTAGGCGCTCATCCCCGAGACATCGAGCGTCTTCGTGATCGCTGGGTCCGCTTCGAACTCGAGAAGGAAGCCCTTGCGAATCAAGCGCTTCGCGAAGGCTGGTTCCAGCAGCCCCGCCACCGAGGCCAGTTGATCGGAATGGAAATAGCGCTCCGAAAAGAGCTTCAGGACGACGACTACGACCGATATCTCTACGCCCTCGGGCGCAAGAATCGCCTCGAAGCCGGCGAGGTCTTGACTGGTTCATCGGCCAGTGACGCGGGACTACGCCAGGGCGACATCATCGTTCGCTACGACGATGTGCGAATCTTCGGCCCGGGCGAGCTCATGGTGGCTTCCTCATCCGGAAGCACAGGCGGTTCGGTTCCCCTCGAGATCCTTCGCGATGGACGTCGACGAACCCTCTACGTCGAGCGCGGGCCACTCGGCGCATTGATGGAACACAATCGGGCCGCACCGCTCTCGAATTAGCGCGGCGTCGAGGTCGAGGCAGATGTCGATGTCGCCGAGCGACCTCCCGTCAATACGATACACGCGAGTCCGAAACCGTAGGCGGCGATGCCCGTCAGCAAGGCCGCCGTGAAGCCCACTCGGCTGCCGATAAAGGTCGCCAGGACCGAGGCGACCACGGACATCGCTCCGTTCATACCCCAGGCCCAGGGAACCAGCGTTTCGCTCTCTTCACGCAACACGCCGATCCCGAGCGGATAGGCCATACCGAGTAACAAGCCGACCGGCGCAAGCAAGCCGACAGTGATCGGGATCTTCAGCATGATCGATACGCCGAGAAAGAGCTCGATGATCTTCGGTAGCGCGTAGGCGTAGACGAGGGAGACGGCGACGATCGCGACCAAAACCTGGGTCAGCGCGCGTCTCGGATCACTGTCGAAGCGCGTCGTCAGCAAGCTACCAGTACCTGAGAACAACAAGAGCGCGAACAACACGACCGCCAAAGCGTAGACCGGATAGCCCAGGAAGAGAATGAACTGCTGAAGCAATGGGATCTCGATCATCATGAAGCCGTACCCGAGCAACGCGAAGTAAAGGAGATAGGCCATCGTCGAACCGACATGGACGTCGCCAATGCCGCGGCGAGCCAACAAGAGCAAGGGCCCGAAGAAGAAGATCGTGGCGAGGGTCGTCACGACAGCAATCAGCATATAGACGAGATTGATCGCGTCGTTCCACAAGCGCAGGAATTGAAAGGGATCCTCCTGCAAGGTCGGCACGGTCTCGAGTCGATCTCGCAGAAAGCTGAAGAAGAACGGGCGATCATCGGTGGGTGCTTCGATGCGGTAGGGGTAGGCGGCCGCGAAAGCTTCGGGATCGGGCGCCCGGATGACGTCGACGACTTCTTGATGACCGACCCATCGCCCCGGCCCGTACAGGACGCGGAAACCGTTCTCCTTGACCATCGCATCGACCAGGGCCAACTCTTCATCCGAATATTTCGTCTTCTTCACCAGGACCGTGCAGCTCATCCCGACCCTCAGCACGAGGACGCGATCCTCGATGGACGCCACGCCTTCCGCCGCCCAGGCCGCACGCATCAGGTTCAGCGTCTTCAGAATCTCGACCGGATATTGCTCGACGAAATAGCGTGTAATGCTCAGGATGCCGTCGTCCGTGAGATGTCGGTAGTACTGCTGAAAGGCCTGCCGGGTATAGAGGTTGTTCTCGCTGAAAACGAATCCGCCGGCCGCATTCAAGGAGAACGTGTCGATCAGACTCAGTTGAATGATGCCGAACTCGCGATCGATCTGATGAAGCCGACTTCGGGCTTCGTCGACCACGACGTGAGTGTTAGGCAGAGTGTAGGGTCGTCCGCTGTAGTCGCCATATCGCTCCTGGACGATTTCGCGCATCAATGGGTTCAGTTCGATCCCCAAGATCGTTTTCTGTTCGAATGCGGCCGCCGCAAGAAGATCGCGCCCTCCTCCGGTCCCGATGATCAAGACATCCGTGTTGGGGCGAATATGATGGGCCGCATAGAGAACGCTCTCGCGCAGGAATTGGATCGACTCGAGATTGCCGTCGTAGTTCATCATCGGCGTCCAGGCCGCACCGTCGATATCGAGCATCATCGTAGCCGGGTAGTCGTCGCCCTCGTAGAACTCCGCCAGATTCTTGAGCGGCACGACTTGCGCTGCATTTTGATCGACATTGAAGGCGCTGACACGCGAGAAAGCGTTCCACCCTTCGTAGTCGGCATAGACAGTGTCCCAGTTCTTGACGTAACGCATCGTCATCAACTCGGTCGTCGCCCCGACCAACACCAGGGCCGCGACCGCGCCAAGGGTCACGAAATCCGAGCGCCCAACGGGCGCACCGGACACCCGGGCGAGTCCGAAAGAAACGATCGCCGCAAGGCAGGCCGTGACCAGGGCCACCTGCGGGGCCGGCAGGACTTGCATCAAAATGACGACGACGAGACAGCCGATGCTCGCCCCAAACAGATCAGCCCAATAGATACTGCCGATATGCGCGGAGAAGTGGGTCATCAACAAGGCGATGCAGACGCCGCCGAAAAAGAAGGGGATGGCCAGAACCGTGTAGGCAAGGCTCAACGTGACAAAACCACTGGCCGACAGTGATTGAACGATCGGGATTTGCAGGAAGACCGCGATACTGATCGCTACGCTGACAGCGAAGAAGCGTGTGTAGCCTACGACTTGTTCATCGACCCGCTCGCGGGTGAAATGATTCGGCAGCAGGTAGACGACCAGGCTGCTCACGCCTAATCCGAACATCGCGAGCGAGACCGCGACGAAGGCATAGTGGCTGTACAGGGCCACCGATAAAATCCGGGCGACGGCAATTTCCAGGACCAGCAGTGAAAGGCTGACCAGAAAGATGGCCGCGTAGTGCCGACGGGCAGGAGCCATGAGTCACTATCCTCGATTCGCAGTCTTTGAGAGCGGCGTGGTTGGGCACGGTTCGTTCGGGGTTGCGCGTCCGGGCACCTTTATTGCTTCTTCTACTACTATTTACTATTTCGCATACTCGCGCCCCGACGACCCTCTTCGACTCTATCGCACGGGTACTGCGGTGTGAAGGATCGAAGCGCCGGTGAACGGGAACTTGCGAGTGAATTGCGACGCAGTGCTACGCGCTATTCGACATATCCGAGGGCCCGAAGACGTGCCTCTTGATCGGGTGAGACAGGCAGCGTTGGTCCATTTTCTCCATCGGGGCGTTCGCCGGCCAGCGCGACCCTCGAGGCTTCCATTTTCGACTTATAGGTCTCGAGATGCGACAAGAGTTGCGTGGCTTCTGCCGTCGGACCATCGCTACAGAGGTCTGCCCGTTCATCCGGATCGCGCCCGAGATCAAAACACTTGAGTCGGGTCTCGTCTGCCTCTTGATAGACCATCAGCTTCAGGCGCTGATCACGAATCGCAAAGACGGGAACGGAAATGCCATCGGGAACAGCCCAGACTGCGCTGGTGCGCACCCGATCCGAGGTCGCCGCCCGAGGCCCTGAATCCGTCCCATGCACGGCGCCCGCAAAGCTTGTACCGAGCACGTGTTCGGGAATGGGGATGTTGGCCAATTCGAGAATCGTCGGCATGAGGTCGATATGATGCAGCGGTCGCTGGCTCCGCGAGCCCTTCGCGACCTCTGGCCCGATCACGATCAGCGGGATCTCCAACACCTCCTCGTAGGGCAACGCGCCGTGGCCGCGTTCACCGTGTTCCCAGAACTCGTCGCCGTGATCGGAAACCAGAACCAGGATCGTATTCTGGGTCAGGCCCCGATCCTCGAGCTTCGTCCAGAACAGAGCCATTTGATCGTCGACGAAACGAATCTCCTGGTCGTATCTCGCGATCTGTATGTGCTCTTCCGATTTTTCGATCTCGTCGTCGAGAAAAAACTCGCGGTAGGCAAGCGGTGGCGAAAGTGGATGATGGACCTGGAAGGTATGAAGGAAAAGAAAGAAGGGACGATTGCCGCGTTGCACGATCCAATCCCAACCCTGTGCGAAAACCCGTTCGACCTGACCGGATGGAAAGAAGAAATGGATATTCGGATTCTCCTTCCAACGGTCGAAACCGATATCGAAGCCGAGCCGCGGGTCCAGGGGGCCCGCTTCGGTAAACGCCGCCGTATCGAAGCCTTGATCACGAAAGGCCTCGGCCAACGTCATCACAGGGACCGCCAGCGTCTGGTCGAAATACGTGACCCCGTGAACCAGCGCGGGAAGCGATGTAAACAGGCTCATATGCGAGACTTCAGTCGTCGCGGCCTCCGCGATGAAATTCTCGAAGACAACACCCTTGGCTGCCAATACATGATTGATGAAGGGTGAGGTCTCGCGCGGATATCCATAGACACTGAGGTGATCCCGGCGAAGCGTGTCGATCGAGAGCAGAATGACATTCGGCCGGGTCTGCACCGGCGGCTCCGAAACGACTCTTGGGTCGGCCCAGACCGGCAGACTCATGGCCTCTGCCCTTTCCGGCACCGCTTCAAATTTCAACGAACGCGTCTTTCCCCAATCTGCGGAGAGCGAAACGTTGCGCTCTTGCCATGGCGACCTTTCCGTCTCAGTCGGATCGAGGACTTCGCTGAAGAACAGCTCGCAATCGTTCCGCCCGCAGGCCGAAATGGTGAACCGGACAGGCCCCTGCAACCGAGCCGCTTCCATGATTCCGAAAGCGAACTCCAGTCTCGAACCCGCAGGGATCGGGCGACTCGACGTCACATAACGTGTGCCACCGGCGGGCGGCGTCTGATACGCATCGATCCAGACATGAATGATCGAACTCGGCGGCACGTCGTTGAGGGTCAATTCAAGATCGAGGGTCTGCTCGCCTTCTCCCTCCTCGAGCGAGCGCAGCACCGGGGGTCGTGTCTGCCAATCCTTCTCGCCGATCGCGAATAACCGCGAGTTGATCAGCAGGTTTTCGGCCCCCGGAAAGAACGCGTCCATCGATTTCCGGAACACCGCGACACCATCCTCGTCGACCCGGAGCCCGGCACGATTCGCGATGACCTGATGCGGATGAGCAGCCAGGACGTAGCGCGTGTCGTGGCCGATCGTTGCCGTCGGAAGGACAGAGGCTCCACCCTCCCGATTCGACGCACGTTCGGGCGCGCGAAGCCAAAGGCCATCGGGCCCTGATCGAGCACCTTCGCGCTGGGATAGATCAACGAGCCGATCAAAGGGCCTCGGCTGTTCACAGCCCAGGTCAAACACTGACACGATCATGAGGATCAGGAGAAGGCTCGACTTCGGGTGCATGGCAATGGGTCTCAATCAAATAGAACGTGAGGAGGAGGAGAACTCGCGACAATAGCCATTTTAGTGGATCGCCGGTGACGACCACGACCGACCAACAAGTCGGACACCCCTGTCAAGCATTTGGTTTTGATTACCGATAAGCGGTCTTGTAGTCTATTGCGCCCGTATCGGAATTCGCTCGATTCGTCATCAGCACGCGTCCGACGAGGCCGTGGAGGATCCCTTCCTTGTTTCGAGTCCTGAAGTCGATCGCCACCATCGCGCTTTATGTTGCGATGCTCATCGCGATCCTTGCGCTCTGGAACAACAACGCGCCGCAATTCATCTATGTCGCCTTCTAGCGCGGTCGACGCGTCGCGGTCCGGTCTGGGCCCTTTCGTACGCAAGATTCCTACGTCGCGACGCGCGCGGACACGATTGCGAGACGTGTTGGTCCTGGTCCTTCTGGTCATGGGCGGTGCTTCCACGGCCTGGTCGCAGGTCTGCCTTCCTCCTCTGCTCGGCGATCGACCGCGTCTTCAGGACATGGACAAGACCGGCGTGCTTTGGCTCAACCTTTTGTTGCGTCAACACGAAGTCTGTTGGCGGGAGCCCAAACAACCAGACGAAACACGGATCTTTGCCATCGGCAACAGCGCGATCTACGGATTTCCGTGGCCTTCCGACTTGAGTTCGATTGGATTCGTCAACGAGGCCTTTGCGAAGCAGAAAGTGCCCGCACATCTCTTCAACCTCGGGTTGATGTTTACCTACCAGACGAAGGAAGCGATGGTTCTTGCGGAGGCGCTCCGATACAAGCCTGACTTCATCGTTTATGGCGTAACCCTCGATGACCTGGCCCATCTAGCGCCCTATCCCTATTTACCGGTGGCCACCTTCTTCGATGCGAACAGTCGATTGGTCGACCGTTTGGCCTCGGATCCACCCGCAACCTTCGAAGAACCCTTCCGACTCTACCGGGAGGCGCAAGCGCAAGACGTGCGCCCGATCGCTTCATGGATCGAGTTCCGCGAAATGGGAACCTTCGTCCGATTGGCCGTCGAACAGACGGCGAAGGCGCTTCGCAAGAAGATGTTTCCGGAATATCGCGAGAAGATCCCGCGGATCCGACGTGGCAGCCGGCGCTACCGATGTCGGAGCGTCCTGCCGAGCTTCAGGGAGAAATACGCCAACTGGCAGGAATGGAGCATGCTCGACGTGCTCGCGGAACTTCGAGCGGAGACCGGTGTCGAGGTGCTGGTCGTCAACTGGCCGGTCGCCCACCAACCGCGAGGAGCCTGCTACAACGCTCGTTATCCGACCGAGGCCTTCAACGAGTATGTCGACTGGATCGAGGCCAAGGCTAGCGAGCTCGAGCTCGATTTCCTCGATCTCCACGACCTCCTCGCACAGCGTGAGTTCGTCGATTCGGTCCACCCGACGGTCAAGGGGCAGCGAAAAGTCGCCCAGCGCCTGGAAGCGGAAATTCTCGACCTGCTCGAGCGAGAACGCGGCCAATGAAGAGGCCATTTCCGTTCTCTCTAGATCACAAGTGCTGCGCGAACGCCGGCCGTAGGCGTCGCAGATGATTTTCCTCGACAACTGGTTCTGGATCTTTGCAGCGATCGCCGTGCCTGGGTTCTGGCTCTGCCCAAAGCCCGCAAAGCTCTATTGGTTGCTCGCCGCGAGCGGGATCTTCCATTTCCATTTCGCCGGACCGGCCGGCATGGCGCCAATCCTGCTCCTGGCACTCCTGACCTACGTGACCGGCATCGCCATCGCCGGTGGCAAGGCGCGGCGACTCTTTATTGCGACCTGCACCTTTGTCGTCGGCTCCCTGCTCTTCTACAAATATTCGAGCTTCGGGATCGCTTCGCTCGGTAGCCTGGCCGGCGCACTCGGAATGGGATCACTCCCAGATGTAATCGGTCACTGGCAGGCCCCGATCGCGCCGTTGGCGATTTCGTTCTTTACCTTCGAGTTCGTCCACTACCTCTACGAGGTTCGCGTCCACGGCCGAGAGCCGATCCGAAACCCCGTCCACTTCGGGCTCTTCGCCATCTTCTTTCCTTCGCTCGCCTCGGGTCCAATCAAACGCTTTCCCGACTTCGTTCCACAACTGGTGGATCTCGAGAATCCGAGCGTCGACAAGGCGATGGCGGGCGCACGGCGCGTGATACGCGGCATGTTCAAGAAGGTCTGTATCGCAGATCTGCTAGTCGAATTCATCGTCGTCTTCGAGGACGTTCCCGAGTACACGTTTCCCGTCGTCATCGGCCTGGCCGTCTTCCAGGGGTTTCGGATCTACTACGACTTCGCCGGCTATTCAGACATGGCGATCGGCTTGGCTCAGATGCTGAATCTGACGATTCCTGAAAATTTCGATCGCCCCTATTTCTCGACCACGCTTTCGGACTTCTGGCGTCGTTGGCATATGAGCCTCAGCTCCTGGATTCGTGACTACATCTACATTCCACTCGGCGGAAATCGAAACCATCGTGCCATCAATCTACTGACGGCCATGTTTCTTTGCGGTTTGTGGCACGGTGCCGCGTGGAACTTCGCAATCTGGGGCCTCTATCACGGCCTAGGACTGGGTCTCGAAAACATTCTGAAAAGCCTACGCCCAGCGTGGTTCGAAGATCGTCCCTTCTGGACGGGCGCGCGGTGGGTCTCTTGTTACGGCTTCGTGACCTACGGATGGCTCTTTTTCTTCTATCCCGCGAGCACCGTATGGAGCATGACCGTCGACCCGATTCTCGGGCTATTGACGTCCTGACGCCTTGCCGCGGATTACTCGTCCTGAAGGTAGCCCAGGCTTTTCAGCCGCCGCTCCTGATCTGGGGTGAGTTCGAAGCGATCCGCCTGTCCCTTGTTGGCCGCCAATTCCTCGAGTGTCTTACTGAGGGATTCAGCGATCTCTGGATGGCTCGACCTAACGTCTTTGCCTTCCCCGGCCAGTCGCGGCCCGTTTTGGCTCACGTCGAACAGGCTGGTAAAGCCGTGCTGCGGGCACTCCTCGTCCGGCAATGAGACGGCTCCTTCCCTGCCCTTCGGATCGAGACCCAACATCGTCCACTCGACTTCCCCGCCCCCTTTGGTACACGGCGCGCGCAAATCACCCGTGACCAATTTCCACTTTCCCTTCCGAAGGGCCTGATAGTGCACGGCTCCAAAGAAATGTTCACCCTCATCGTCGTCCATCAGGGTCGGCATCACGACGTGCAGGTCCATGTAGGCCAATCGCTCGGCCGTCTCCTCACCCTCGATGAGAGCGCGAACCGAACGTCCCGGAAAACGATCCGCCAGATCACGATCGTCAATCTGCGCATAGTCGAGGAAGGTCGGCAGGAGATCGACGCTGCGAACAACTTGGGGAACGCGAAGGCCGGCTTCGACTCGCGATGGATATCGAACGATCAGGGGAATCCGCACCTCGGGCTCAAGCAGATCACGTCCATGCCCGATCGCACCCCGCTCGCCGAGAGTCTGGCCATGATCCGCGCTCAAGATGACGAGCGTGTTTTCGCGCAGGCCGAGAGAATCGATCCCATCCAGAAGACGACCAATCTCGGTATCGGCATCCGTCAATTCGCGATCGTAGTCGGCGATGATCCGAATTCGGTTGTCCGCTAGATCCTTCCCGAACATGAGTCGCTCATGGGGTCCGAAGTAGTGAGCCCACAAGAAGAAGCTTTCGTTCTTGTTGTCGCCGAGCCAGGCGAGTGCGCTGTCCGTGACATCCGAATCCTTCTTGTAGGCATCGTTGTACACTTTCGCTTCCGCAAGGCGAGCGTACGCCTGCAGGTCTTCCGTGACCTCGAGATCGATGTGCTTGTCCGCTGGTTGATCGGGGTGAACGATGGCCGGCAGGCTGAAGTCATCATCGTAATAGTCGAAGCCCTGATCGAGACCGTAGGCGGCGTCGAGCGAGAAGATGCCGATGACGGCCCCGGTGCGATACCCGCGTTCGCGAAAGATTTCGGCCACGGTGAGTTGAGCATCGGGCAGCTTCAGCCAAGGCGCCTGAAGCCCATGTTCGGTGCTGTAGAGGCCCGTCATCACGGAAGTCATCGAGGCGGTCGTCCAGGGAACGTCGCAGTACATATTCTCGAAGAGCGCGCCCTCTTTTGCGAATTGGTCAATTGAAGGGGTCTTGGCCTTCGCGTAACCGTATGCGCCAAGCCGATCCGAGCGCAACGTATCGACCGAGATGAAGATAATCGAAAAGGGACGTGGCTCCGGTGCTTCAGACGTACAACCCGAGACCATTCCGACCACGCTCAAGAGCATGGCCAACGGCATGGACCAGAGATTGGACGTGGTCGGGGAAGTTAATCGCATTCGTTTTTCCTCCGAGTCGTGACCTTCGGCGCGGCAAACGGGTCGACGGCGACCAACCCGACCCATCATCATTGTTCGGCCAGCCCGAGGCATCTGCTTCGTTGAAATTCAGGTTCGAGTTCTTCAGGAAGATCACGAATGCGCAGGCGGCGATGGATCGCAGCTTCATGCATGTCCCCGGTACCCGTTTCGAGCGGATAGATACGGGAATCTTCGAGCACGACCTCATCCGCCCTTTCGAAGAGCAACCGAGCTTGATCGCAGTCGCCAAGAAGCGCCTGGGCGACACCCTGCATTGCCAGCGCCTCACCGAAGCCCGGATCCATTTCGAAACTCATCTCGAGCTGAACGCGTGCATTTTCGACCAACTCGCGTTCGCGGCCTGCGTTCCCATCGACCGAAAGCGATTGAACGAGATGGAGCACACCTAGATTGTAGTTGGCCTCGGGGATCGAACGATTGCGCATCACGGCGTTGACGGCGGATTTGATCGCGGGCCTCACCTTCCCCAGCCGATAGTAGGCGACCGACAACAACGTGCTGTACTCGGCTTGCATCGAATTATTGAAGGTTCGCCGATCGTCGGGAAGTCCAAAAGATTGCATCGGCTGCACACGCGCTGCCGCACGCAAATGTCGTATTGCCCGACGTGTCTTCCCCTCTTCGAGGGCCATCGCCGCGACATTCTCGTGGCCGAGATGCCAGTTGTCCTGGGCAGAGGCCCTGAACATCTCGAGTGCACGTTCCTTGTCGCCTCCCGCGTATTGGATGACACCGTAGACGTTCTGCCAGGTCCGCTCGCTCAATCCGTCGCGGAGATAGCCGCGCCCCACGAAGACACCGAGGCTGAAGACCCCAATACTGATCACCGCGAGTGCGGCACAGACCGCCACTGCGCCACGCGCCACGTTGCGATGGGTTTTGGAAACGGCGTCGAAGCCCTTGGCGAGCCAGAACGCGAAGATCACCGAAATGGGCGTCAAATAGGTTGCTTTGACCGCCGCATGCAACACCACCATCTTCGTGCCATAAACGAAGACCGTCATCATGGCGACGAAGATGATTAGCATTCCACCGTGTAGATCGTCCCAGCCCTCTCGCCATAACTTCCGAATCGTCACGCCGATTCCGATCAACACGAGGATGGTGGGCACGAGTGCCAGTGCAAGAATGACCTGCCCCGAATGCAGCACCGCCGGATTGAGGCGCATGATCGGCAAGACCTGCCCACCGATCCCGTCGAACCACGAGTTCGTAAAGACGCCCGTCCAGACCGACTCCCGCAAAGCGTTGCGTACGACATCCGGACCGATCCTTCCGTAGATCGGAATTCCGCGAGGCCATTGGGGGCTCGTGATGATCATCGGGTCGAAGAGCACGTATTCGAGAAGGCTGCGCTTGCCCTTCGTCTGGTAGTGCTCGACGCGTTGCACCATCTCGGTTTCGCGGCTCATCTGAATCGGCGTGCCATAGCGAACGACATTGCGAACGTAGAACCAACCACAAACCGAGAGCATCGTGATACCCACGACGAGCAGGACCTTGAGGCCGGGCAGATATTCACGTCTGAAGAGAAAGCTGAAAAAGAGTGTCGCGAACGATCCCGCCACGATCGCCAGGGCGGTGAATTTGACCAGCATCGCCAGCCCGAGGAGCACGCCGAAAATGGCGGCCCTCGACAGGACCGGACGGTCCAGCACCCAGACCAGGGCCAGCAAGGAGGTGCCACAGAAAACCGCATTGAGCCGTTCGTTCCCGAGATACCCGGCGGAGAACATCTGCAACGGCAAAAAGAGCATGATCCCAATTGCGAGTAGCTGGGCATAGCGATTGTCGGGAACGGCTCGCCGGACGATCAGGTAGGCCACACCCGCCTGGGCGATCCCGCAGAATGCGATGATCCCCGTCCCGATCTTCAATCTGATGACGGGATCAACCGAGGGCAGCAGATTCCAGATCGCGGCCATGTATGCGTAGTAGAGGGGGGGATGAAAGAACGACCAGCCCTCGGTGGCGGCTGGAACCGATCCTGTCTCGGCCAGATACCAGATATACGTAAAGTGACCGAAGCCGTCGGGCGCACGGAGGCTCGGCAAGACGATCACATTGTTGATGTAGACGACCGCCGCGACAGCCACCATACCCCAGGCGACGACCTTGAACCGTGTATCCGTTAGTTCAGGCATCCGAAGGACTACGAGCGATGACCCGAAGCACCCCGCCTCGACCGGCGAGCGGCGCCACCAGGGACACGGCCGTTGCAAAGGCTGCCGCCGGGGCGACCAGAGCCATGCTCATGAGCGTGTCGGCGAGTGGCTTGGCCGTTGGATGATCGATCAACAACTGAAAGAGGTGATTGGGCGTACGGCAGACTTTGTTGAGCAAGCTCTGTGTCAGGCTGAAAATGTCGTACTCGAGCGAAAACGTGCTCCAATGCTCCGCCGTGAATTGTGATTCATCGAGCAGTAGACCGAGTGAGGGGCGATCAAAATGGAGCAGGTGTCGAGGCACGTCGACGTGAAACCAATCCGGCCCGCCGAGCAAAGCCTGCCAACTCGAAAAATTGGGCACCTCGATGACGAAGCGTCCGCCGGGTTTGAGAATTCGCCGAACCTGTTCGAAAGTTTCGCGTGGTTCGGGTAGATGCTCGAGGACATGCCAGGCCGTCACGGTGTTGATCGAATTTGATTCGATCGAGTCCATTTTGTCCGGCGAAACGACGCTAATGCCCAGGTCATTCAGGCGTTGCATCGCCGGAGCCTCCGGTTGTTCGATCCCGATCGTCTTCCAGCCCCGACGACGGCAAGCCAGCAGAAAGTCACCGCTGCCACAGCCGAGATCGAGCACCGGTAGGTCGTCATCCGGAGCGCCGATCTTTCGGGCCCGAATGTCCATGAAGGTTTCCTTCAAGGCTGGATGTCGATTCCCGTAGTAGAAACTCGCATAGTAGGCGTCGAGCGATTCCCCGTTCGGTCGCGGGTTCACATAGGTGAGGCCGCAGTGCGTGCAGGTCACGAGTTGGAAGACATCTTGGCCTAGGGGATCGCTGGCTTCGAAGCGAGGCCGATACGCGTCACGGTGACAGACAGGGCAATCTGTGAGAGTCAATGCACTCGACATCACGAAGCAGTCGACGTGTCCAGGCGTTTGCCGTCGTTCCTGAACAACCGACTATCGATCAGGCCCATCTTGTTGAGCCGATACATGATCGAAGTCTTCAAGACCCCGATTCCATAGGTCGCGCTTCGTTTGAAGCTGATCGAGGAAGCTTCATCGAAGTACTTCGTCGGACATGAGATCTCTCCCATGGTGAAATCGAAGTAGGAAACCTGAGCCAGCATCTGATTGTCGAAAACGAAGTCGTCAGAGTTTTCGTTCAGGGGCAGAGTTTCCAGGACCTCGCGCGAAAACGCCCGATAGCCGGTGTGGTACTCGGAGACGTGGTTTCCAAGCAGGATGTTCTCGAACAACGTCAACAGACGATTCGCGATGTATTTGTAAACAGGCATACCGCCATCGATCGCGCTCTGGCAAAGCACTCGAGACCCGAGCATGACATCGTATTGCCCGATCGCGATCGCCGACGCCATGGTGACGAGCAACTTCGGCGTATATTGATAGTCGGGATGGAGCATCACGACGACATCGGCGCCGTGCTTGAGGGCTTCGGTATAACAGGTCTTCTGATTCCCGCCGTAGCCCCGATTTTCGACATGTACCACGGTCTTGCAGCCGAGCGATCGAGCCACTTCGGCCGTCCTATCCGAACTCCGATCGTCGACGAGAATGACTTCGTCGATATATTGCATCGGAATTTCCGAATGCGTCTTGCGTAGAGTCTGCTCGGCATTATATGCCGGCATGACCACAACGATCTTCTTGTCGAATAACATTATCGGGTCAATCCCTGGCTTCGGCCCAAATTCATTCCGTAAAATCTCAACGTTCTAGAATTTCCATGAACGATCGGCGCGAAACGACGCTCTAGGACTTTCCGCGTCCAAGGATCTTCAGCACACGACTGACCGCGGCATCGCTGATCCCCAGCCGACTCTTCATCCACGCATAGATCGCCAAGGCCATGTTGTCGAGACGAATCAAAATCTTCTTGACGGGTGTGTCATCGGGACGAGCGAAGTAGGCCGTCGCCGTCGCCCCCGCACTCGGCTTCTCATCGAGCGTATAGTAGTAGAACTGCACGCTCTTTCGTGCGATCGACTCGGGGCAAGTCAACGGATCCGGAAAGCCGTGCCGTGCACCCGGCGTGCTGAACAACAAAGCGGTGTTCAAGAATGGGGGATAGGACCCGGCGATCTCGCTCATGTCCGGGGCCCAGAAGTCGATATTGCCGCCCCACTCCTCTTTCCATCCATCGTTCAAGTAGATGATCAAATTGCACCGCCGTCGCCAGTTCGGCCGCGTCCGATGCATGATGAAATCGGTGTGAACGTTGAGAAATCCGCCCGCCCCGGCCTGGTGGATGCCACCTCCCTCGATCGAGTCATCGGCCATCAATCCGTCGATGCCGGTAATTTTCGACAGCAGGGCGACGAAGCGCGGGGAATTGAGTTCATCGACGACCTGGCCTATCAGATCGGGCAGCTTGTCTCGCACATGCAACCCGGCCTTGTTTTCATTGACGTGCTTGTATTCGATCCAGGTCTGCTCGCCATGGCTGGGAAACTCATCACACATCGCCTGGGCAATATCATCCTCGAAAAAGTTCTCGAAGTAATGATGGGTATAGGGTTGCTGCGCGGAATACTCGGCGGCCAAGGCATCCTGTTGCCTCTCATAGCGCTCGTAGGGGAAGAGATCCGAACCTTCGCTACGTGAGTCGTGTTCGTCGCTCGTCTTGCGTGTGCTTTCACTTGGTGATGGTTCCGACATGCCTGACTCTGCCCTGCCTCTTATCTCTTCTATCTCTTCAAGATCTTACCTGCGAGCCTACACCTGCACCTACGCCTACAACACCTACACTTGCCTCTAGGTCTCGTCTACGTCTGCGACGAACCCTTCACGATCGGCACCAGCGACACAGACAACCCCAGCGATCCCTGCAATGCTTCCGATTCCAGCCGCGCATTCAATCACTTCTAGTGTATCGCACCCGGATTCCATGACACAGGGAACGACGACGCTTCTTGGCGTAGCCGGGCCCACAACCATGCGGGCTTGGACCCGTGCAGACGTTCGGCAACGCCAGCGTCTCTGCGAGTCCATGCGCGCCAGTTGCCTGTTGCCCAGGACCAACCGATCAAGCGACGACTTCGAAAAACCACGTAGAACCCGCGCCTCCACCCGTTCGTAGCCGATGCGAGGGATCCAAACCCATGAATCGGGATTTCAGAGCAGCGACCTTAGACTCAATCTTCCCCGAACACGGCGAGATGAACGGCAACCGTTCTGCTCGAAAGATTCACGGCCGCCTGGCGAGCACGACCCAATGGCGGAATCCGCCTTTGCCGGGGCGATGCGACTCGATGGAGAATCCCTGCGCACGCAGGCGAGACTCGAAGCGCTCTTCCCGGGCTTCCGCCCAGACGCCCAACACACCACCGGGCGAGAGCGCACGCCAGCTGCGCTCGATGGCCAGGCTTCCGTAGAGCGGATCGCGCTGGGCATCCGTTCGCGCATGGGGGCCTTCGAAGAGATCCAGCACGATGGCGTCAAAGCTTGCCGCGCCAGCCGCTGCCTCTCGAATGCGATCCGCTACATCGCCAACTTGAACTGAGATCCGTCCGTCCGCAAGGCAATCCTTGGACAGGCCTGCGAGGGGGCCGCGACACCAATCGGTGAGGACAGAATGAAGTTCGGCGACAACCACCTGGCTTTGCGCGTCGATTGAATCAAGGACCGCCCTCAACGTCAGCCCCATGCCAAGCCCGCCGACGAGGATCCGCGCGCCGGACTTGAGATCTCTGCAGGTCCTTATGCCCAGTTCCTTCTCAGAGCGACTCTCGCGACTATTCATCAACACACGACCATCAATGCAAATCAAGAAGTCGTCGACGTCGCCGCGTTGGCGAAGTTCGAAGACCCCGTCGGCGGTCTCTCGTTGGTCGACAATCTGCCAGGGCCTACTCAATGAATTCTCTCACTTTCGTTTGGGAACGCGTCGACAAACGTCAACCGCGCCGCGGTTCGAGTATGCACGATCGGCCACACCCTGCACGCATTCGAGCCACACGTTGGCGGAAGCGTTCGAACCCTCTCCGAATCGTAGGACCGCATTCGTCGTGATCGCGGACCCGACTCGCCGTGAGGTTCTCGAGTTGCCGCGCTACGAAAGTCTGCTGAGGGCCGGCGAAACCGCCTCGAACTTCAAAGAGGTCTCGCGACCGGGTATTTCTCGCCAGCTCAGGGTGTTGAAGGAATGCGGTGTCGTCTCGGCCGAGCACGTCGGCCAGACGCGCCCTCATTCGCTCTGCCAAAAGCCGCTGATCGAAATCCAAGAAGGCTGGTTGGCCGGCTTCTCGGAAAATCAGACCAAGAGCCTGGCCCGACTGCGAATGCGCGTCGAATCGAGCAGGTTGAAGAAGTCGAAATCCTGAATCGATTGACCCAACCGGGTCGACTAGAGTTCTTCTAATGCCCATTCACGCCAAACCTGCGCCAGACGGCGCCGCTGAACGCCAATTTCAATCCTGGGAGAAAAATGGCTTCTTCCTCGTGCGGAATTTCGCATCGAACGATCTGACCCACCGACTCCTCGATCGTGCAGTCGAGATCGCGCGTGACGGAAATGAGGGCGGCGCAGCCAATGGCGCGTTGATCCTGCCCGAATCCAACCTCGCTGGGGGGCTCTCGAGCGACGCCGCGCCCGAAGAAGCCGTGTCCAAGATCTTCCGGCTCCATCGAAATCGGCCCTTCCTGGACTTTCTCGAGTTGTCATCCGTCGCCCAACTACTCACTGCGCTCTTAGGTCCCGCCGTCGACTGTTTCTTGTCTCAATTCATTTTCAAACACCCGGGCGCCTGGGGACAACCCTGGCATCAGGACGAGTACTATTTTCACTTCGATCGATCCCCGCAAATCGGCCTTTGGCTGGCGGTCACGGAAGCCAGCCTGACCAACGGCTGCTTGCATGTCGTCCCCGGCTCACACCGCGAGGACGTTCACGTCCATCTTTCGGATCGTCGCCCCGGAGCGAATTTCGGGTATGTCGAGATTGTCGATCATGATATGAGTGGTGCCGTACCCGTGCTCATGAACCAAGGGGATCTGCTCGTCTTCCACAGCCGCCTTATGCACAAATCCCATGACAATGAGAGTTCGACCCTGCGCGCAGCACTCGTCATGCATTTCGCGGCTCACGGAACGATCGACCAAGACACGCATTCTCCGGTCAACGACTGGATGCAGGTGACTCAGCCGACCGGACCCTCGGCGACACGCCCATCGTCCGTCGCCTCGAGGAAGGCATAATGACCTTCGATCATCCTTTCGATTCGCTTCGACTCCACGCCCTCAACCGGAACTTCAGCTGGGTCGATCACCACGGGCCCTACCGATGCATCGATGATGACCTCGCCTCACAATACGACCGTGATGGGTTCTTCGTCCTCAAAGGCGCGGTGCCGCAAGTCGAATGCGAACAGCTTATGCAAGCGATCGATCCGATCGAGAAGAAACTCGAAGATGAACTGCGAAAGGCCAAAGACGGGCGGGCCTTCATTGCTCGAGCGGATGAGATCACATTTTCCACCCACCTCGTCAGACAGTCAACGGTCTGCCGAGCGTTCGTGTCGTCGGCCCTCTTTCGGGATCTCTGTTTTGATCTGCTCGGACCGAGCGTCCGCCTCTATTGGGACCAGGCCGTCTACAAGAAGGCGAACACGAGCTCTCCCTTTCCATGGCATCAAGACAACGGCTACGCCTTTGTCGAGCCACAACAATATCTGACATGCTGGGTCGCCCTGACCGACACGGATGAAGACAACGGCTGCCCACTCGTCGTTCCAGGCCTCCATCGCAAGGGTACGCTGGCCCATCAAGGGACGGAGCTCGGCTTCGTCTGCCTCGACGACCCGCCTAACGCGATAGCGGTTCCGGCCAACGCGGGCGATATCGTCGTCTTCTCGTCGCTCACGCCCCATTGTACCGGCCCCAATCGCACGGCCCATGATATTCGGAAGGCCTATATCGTTCAGTTCGCGCCGGAGTCCGCGGCCATCCTCACGACCGATTCGAATCAACGCCTCACGACCGTACTCGCGAACGATTCCGAGCGTCAGTTCCCGATTCTCACCGATGGAATAGCGCCGATCTCTACACAAAATCCCTAAATACCTGATTTGACTCTTCTAATTTTGTTGAAAATTCTAATTGACATTAGAATGAATCGAATTCAGAGTAGACTAAGGGCTCGATCCACGGGCCGAAGGGGGGATCGCGTATGGTAGGCTGGGTCGAGTACGGCTTTTCGAGGGCCGGAACGTCTCCTCGAGTCCCGACCCGCTCAGCCGATCAACCCCGTTCGCCGCTCGCTTCTCACCCACTCGCCCCTCCCGCTCTCAGCCTTCGACTCCTCGGTCTGATGCTGCTGATTTCGTTCAGCACGACGATCTGGTCGGTCGACCCCGCTTCGTCTCAGGTCGTCACCTTCGATCCCGACGAAGAAGTTCAAGAGATCGACGAGGAAGAGTTCGAAGGTGTCGAAGAGATCCTGGTCGAGGCTCGCCGCAGGAGTGAGAACATCCAGAAGATCGGTGAATCTGTTAGTTCCTTCTCGGACGCGGACATTCTTGAGGCCGGGCTCGTCGACTTCAACGATCTTCAATACAAAGTGCCAAGCCTCTTTTCTGGCGGTGGACTGACGAAGATCACGCTTCGCGGCGTAGGGAGCGAAATCGTTGGACCGGGCGTCGATCCCGGATTTTCCGTTCACGTGAACGGCGTCTTCTCGGCGCGAGAGGGAACCGGCCTGATCGCGTTCTTCGACGTCGAGCGAGTCGATGTCTTGCGCGGACCACAGGGAACGCTCTGGGGTCGAAATTCTACGGGCGGCGCCCTGAATGTCGTGACCAAGAAAGCCCAGCACGAATTCGACGCCGAAACCACAGCACAATACGAATGGTACGAATCCGACGCGGACGGCTTCTTGATTACCGGCGTACTCAACATGCCGATCATCGAAGACAAATTGGCGCTACGGGTGGCGCTGCTCACGACAATGGACGATGGCCAGTTCGAGGAAAAGACCAATCTCCGCACCCAACGCGTGGGCGATGCGGCTGCCACTGTGTTGCGCGCCAGCCTTCGCTGGGATCCGCTCGAAAATGTCAGCGTAGACCTCGTCGGAAGCTGGCTGCGCTCGAACGGAGCGGGCGCGGGCCGAAAATTCGACGGAGAATTCGCGGCGCCGAATACTCCACTCTTCAATGTCGTCGGCGCCGGTCCCGGTATCGACTATGCCGGCGCATTGCCGAACCCAAACAGCCCTTACAAGGGCACATCGAATGAACCC
>CAZMFM010000034.1:0-47170 GCA_964565565.1 uncultured Spirochaetaceae bacterium
AGGGGCTGGGATCCAGTGTCCTATGTCACATGTCACATGTCACATGTCACATGTCACGCGTCACGCGTCACGGAGGCGCAATCGCGGTGGACGTCCTCAGCTCGCTAGTTGCTAGTGAGCCCCTTCTTGTTTCGGGGCGATTGTATCTCGATCGAGAGCCAGTTGTCATCTCGATCCCTAGGGGCTGTACGGACCAGGGGCCATCGCACTCGTGCCGCCCATGGGTCTTCATGCTGGTCGACCAGTCGCCAGTGGCTGTCGACGACACTTCCGATGCAGACGAGCGAATCGAGTGTGATCGAGAGCGCGTAAGGCTACTTGAGCGGGTTCAGGACGATCGGCGCGAAAAATACCCTGAAGTTGAATCGCGGACCTCCGGCCTCCGATTGGAGCACGAAATACTGTGCCTCGACTCCCCATCGAACGGGCAGCTTGCCGAGCTTGAACATTCCGATCGTTCCAAGGCCGATTGGAAGAGAGACCGCGTCATTGATATCCTTCTCTTTCCAATCGATGATGATATTCGGCGTCATTCCGATTAACTGGATGGCGTTCATCTTCCAGTTGATGAAGTACTGGATGTTCATGCGGTTGACGGCTTCGCGGTTCCCATTGCCCGCGTAAGAAAACCATTGCTGCGCCAGCGCCCCGATATTCCAGTTCTCGATACCCAGACCGCCGGAGTCCTTTCCGAGCCGGATGACGAGTGCGGCAGGACCGACTTGCCATTTTTCCTCCCCGAGCACGTCCTCTGTGGCCGTCGGAATGATTTGTGTTACGCCGCCCCCGTAGACCCAACCATCATCGGTGTTCGGACCAAAGAGAGAGAGCAGGACGAGATCGCCGAGGCCCGAGGAGCGCTCGCTATACGGATCAGCAGCGATTGCGGAGAGCTTTGGGCTTGAAGCGATTTCCGAGATGCTCTTTCCGAAGAGCTTTCCGACATTTTTGTCGAGTGGCGAGCTGATTACGGGAAGCACGGGACGGAAGATCAGGTTGTATTTGTTGTCGAATACCGGGACTGGCATCACAGGTTGAAAGAGCGTCACGTTCAGGAGCTTGCCGCTCGGCACATCATCGCCACCGAGTACCGAGAGATCATTCTGGACGACGAGCAGCCACACGTCTGAGAGGGGGTTGTTCGACTTCTTCGCCATCAACTCGAGGTCGGTCTCAACGGCTGACGTCTCGCTTTCCGGGCCGCCCGGTATTCCTTCCTCCCCGGCCGCCCGGAAAACGCCAAGGTCGTTGGAGCGGGCCCAGCCCTGATGGGCCGCCTCCTTCCATGAACGGAAAATCGGCACGGCGTTGGATGCAAGCGTTGGGCCAAATTCGATTGCATCGGTCACCGGACGGATCGATGTCCAGCTGAGTTGCTGGGGTTCAGCCAGGGCTTCCGAGCTAAGGATAAGAGCGCACGACAGTGCAGCGAAGCCGAAGAGTAGTCGGCTTGCTCGGCGCAGATTGGCTTGGCGAAGCGACGCGTGAAGTGGTTGATGGAATGGCCCGCGGTTTGCTGAGCGGCAAGGGTCTACCGGCATGATTGGAATTTTCTCCCCATAGTTGTTCCGTTGACATGATGCGGCCAGTCCAATGGCTTCGACGCAACGCATCGCAACACGAAGCGCATTCGGACCGGCTCGATCGATATGATTCTCCGTGGCGAAGACTAACTCTGCTTAGATAAAGAGCTACTCGCAGATGCAATTCACTTGCTGCCTTTCGACGGTCGAACGCCTCACGTGTTGTCTGGAAATGATTTTGGAGTTCCCTCTTTCGTCGCCTAAGATAAATCAATGAGCCGCCGCTCGGAGAAGTTCAACAGCGGGCGGGACAATCCCATTGAAGCTGAAGAATCCCCCTAGTGGTTTTCTGAAGCAGGCTACCTGGGATTCCGAGCGAGGCTGTGTCGGCACGGCGTCTCCGGGGGGCTGTCGCTTGAAGGCGCCTACGACCGCTGACGAAAGCGGCTAGCAGATCCGAGTCGATCGACCGAGCCGTAGCAGGATGGCTGGATCGACGTATTCTGTTCTTGTTAGTTTTCAAGTAATTGGCGCTGTGTGCGGGCTCTCGGCTTGTCCCTGAAAATTCGAGCGGCAAAGATCCGAGCAAGAATTCAACTTTAGGCCTACGTCACAAATGACGAAGCAAATATCATGACAGCCACCGAATCTGAATTCACGGCGAGCCCCACACGAAATCCTCTGCGCTACGGCCTCGCCGTGTGGCGGTTGATTCGAAACGACTCTTCGCAGATGGTCGCAGAAGCCGCGATCGTGCAGATGGGCTTCAGTCGCTCACGTATTGGACGCCGCTTCGCCCGCTGGGAGGAAGTCGCCGAGACGTTGAAATCGGATCCGCGAACCGCCGCATCGATGCGAGAACGAAAAACGTTCGGTTCGATCTCCGTTGAGGCGCTTGCGCTTCTACCGGAGAGAACGCTTGGCCGCGCCCTCGCAGACCATTGTCAGGAGGCCGGTATCGACCCCAATCCGATTCAAGTGCCGACCACGGATGAGAAGTAGGCTGGATGCTGAATCACATGTATCAGACCCACGATATCTGGCACGTGCTGACGGGTTGAGGCACAGACCTGCCCGGCGAAGTCGGTGTCGCCGCAATCTACTCGGCACAGTTCGGGGCGCCACGATTCTTCGGATACAACCTTGCGCTGATACTCTTGAACGTCGTCATGCGCAAAGCCGATCTCGGGAAGGTGTTCGAGGCGTTGAGCCTCGGCTACCGAACTGGCCAACGAGCCGAGCCATTGTTTGGCGTAGACTGGGAATCTCTATGGGATGTCCCGATCGATGAAGTCCGCTCACGATTTGGAATCGAACAGCGCGAGATCGTCGGGGAGGGGATTCGGATTGCCGCCTGATGCGGCGACTCGAAGTGCGCCAATCAGCGTGCTTGTATTCCTTGTCCTGACCGGTGCCTCGCTCGTCATCGTGAGATTCATCTATCTCGTGTTCCCGCAGTCAGCGGTCAGTCTGGTCGGCGTTGATCTGTCGGGAGCGCCCGCCGCGATCGACGTTCGAGCCAGCTACGGCGGGACGCAGATCGGGCTCGGACTTTTCCTGCTCGCGTGCCGAAAACGAGAGGATTCAGGTCGCGCTGGACTGGTCCTGATCTTCCTGGTCGGGACGTCTCTCGCGGCGGCTCGACTCTACGGTTTCGTCATCGAAGCCGAGATTGATTCCATCAACGCATTCGGTACCGCGGCGGAGTCGGGCCTTGCCATCATCGCTGCCTTGCTCTTGCGAAGCGGTCCAGTCGGGCTGGTCGCGGCGACGACCGAGGTCGAGACTTGACCTCGTTGCATGCTCTCGAATGCGCGTAGACAGGCGATGAGCGAGTCCGGTTGATCTGATAGCCTTGTCGCTGGGAAGAGTCGCCCACTACTCGCGTCGCGTATCAAGGAGAGCCATGCAGATCCAGGGACCTGAAGAATCAGAAGTCGCAACGGAGTTTGAAGTGCTTGCGCGCCTTCTCCCACTCGCGGGTGCCCGGGTGCTCGAACTCGGCTGCGGGGCGGCGGAAAAGACTCGACAGATTTCGGAGCGCGCCGGCGTCGGTGAGATCGTGGCTTCGGAAATCGACGCGATTCAACACGCCAAGAATCTCGAGATCGAGGATCTGCCCAACGTGACTTTCAAGTCCTTCGGTGCTGAAGCGATCGCCGAACCCGACAATGGATTTGACATCGTCTTGATGTTCAAGTCGCTCCATCATGTGCCGGGGCCGTCCATGGACGCCGCGATGTCCGAGATCCGTCGTGTCCTCAAGCCCGGCGGTTTGGCGTATATCTCGGAACCCGTGTTTGCGGGCAGCTTCAACGAAGTGATTCGCCTCTTTCATGATGAATCCAGCGTTCGGCTCGCGGCCTTCGAAGCGGTCGTCCGAGCAGTCGACGGCGGAGTGTTGGAGCTGGTCGAGGAAGCCTTCTTCACGAGCATTCTCAAGCTCAAACATTTTGGACAATTCGAAGCCGGCGTCCTCGGCGCAACGCATACCGACCACGATTTGACGTCTGAGCTCCTGAAGGAGGTCAGGGAGAAGTTCGAAAGTTATCGAGGCGAGGCGGGATATGTTTTTCAGACGCCAAATCGCGTTGATTTGTTGCGCAAGCCGGCATCCTGATTTGGCTGGTCACTGCTGTCGTTCAATCGGCGAATCCTCTTCCGTCGAAGGTTCGCCGCGTCTCCTGATCCCGATCGCGATCTTCTTCCTCGGGTTTGGTATTGCGTTGGGGCCGAGTGCGGCAATCGCAAATGAGGCCGATTCGATCGCATTCAGCACGAGCGGAGACGATTGGCCGATGCACGGCCTTACTTCCTACGAGGATCGGTTCAGCCCGCTTTCGGAAATCGACCGGAAGTCGGTGGCGAAACTCGGCCTCGCCTGGTCGTATGCGACCGGTTCGAATCGAGGCCTCGAAGCAACACCGCTCGTCGTCGATGGCGTTCTCTACGCGACCGCTTCATGGAGCATTGTCTTTGCACTCGACGCGAAGACCGGCCGGGAGCTGTGGCGCTACGATCCGAAGGTGCCGGGATGGAAGGCCCGACATGCCTGTTGCGATGTTGTCAATCGTGGCGTAGCGCATGCAACGGGGCGCATTTTCGTCGGGACCATCGATGGGCGCCTGATCGCGCTCGACGCCGAGACTGGTAAGCCGGTCTGGTCAGTTCGAACGGCGGATCTGGCGCAGCCCTATACGATTACGGGCGCGCCGCGGATCGCCAAAGGCCTCGTCATCATTGGTAACGGCGGTGCCGACCTGGGTGTACGCGGCTATTTCAGCGCCTATCACATCGAAACCGGCGAACTCGCCTGGCGCTTCTATACCGTACCCGGGAGCAAGGACGGCCCCCACGAACACCCGGAACTCGTCGCCGCTGCGAAGACCTGGCCCAAAGATTCCATGTGGGAAAGCGGCCTGGGCGGCACCGCCTGGGATTCGATGGCCTTCGATCCCGAGCTCGACCTTCTCTATGTAGGCACGGGAAATTCGAGCGTCTACGACCGTGAGAAGCGCAGCCCGGGCGGTGGCGACAACCTCTACCTCAGTTCGATTCTTGCCCTTCGCCCGGATACCGGTGAGCTGGTCTGGTACTACCAGACGACGCCCGGGGAGCAGTGGGACTACACCTCGACGCAGCACATGATTCTGGCCGACCTCGATTGGCAAGGAACTCAGCGCAAGGTCCTCATGCAGGCGCCCAAGAATGGTTTCTTCTATGTGCTTGACCGGGTGACCGGCGAGTTGCTTGGAGCCGAAAAATTCGTCGATGTCAGTTGGGCATCGAAAGTCGATCTCGCCTCCGGGCGTCCGATCGAACGTCCGGAGGCGAGCTGGTCGAAGGGCGATGCCATTGTTTCACCCGCACCAACGGGAGGGCACAATTGGCATCCGATGAGCTTTCATCCTGGGACAGGCCTTGTCTATATCCCTGCCATCGCGTCTTCTTATGCGTTCTTGCCTAATGCGACATTTCGCTTTCGCCCCGGACACTGGAACACAGGGGAAGACTTCACTCGTCTCGCAGAGACTGTCGAGAATTACGGTGACCTTCGATATCTCCCCTGCGGCCTTACGCGGCTGATCGCCTGGGATCCCATCCGTCAGGAGAAAGCCTGGGAGGTTCGTCACGAGTCTGGCGTGCCAGGGGGAACGCTGGCTACTGCGGGCGGCCTCGTCTTTCAGGGCATCGGGCAGGGCCGGTTCGCCGCCTTCGATGCAAAGAACGGAGAGCGTCTCTGGTCAAGTGAGGTTGGCATCGACGTCATGGCACCGCCGATCAGCTATCGCATTGATGGTGAGCAGTATATTGCCGTGCTCGCTGGAACAGGTGGCAGCTTCGGTAATCATCAATCCGAATTCGATCACGATAACGCAGGGCGACTACTGAGCTACAAGCTCGGCGGAAAGGCACCGCTACCGGCGGTGCAGATACGGCCCAAACGAAAGCTCACTCGCCCGCGACTCGATGTGCCACCCGAGACCATCGCTCGAGGTCGAAAGGTCTACTCCGAAAATTGTTTCGCCTGTCACGGCATGGGGATGCTCGCGAGCGGGCTCTACCCCGATCTGCGGACCGCGTCGGCGCAAACGCACGAACAATGGGATGCGATCGTCTTGGGTGGAATTCGCACGCACAAAGGCATGCCGAGTTTTGCGGATGCCCTCAGCCCCGAAGATTCAAGAGCGATCCAGGCCTACGCCCTCGACCGAGGCTGGCATGAACCGGGCATGCTAGAGAAGTTGCTGGGCGTGGTCGTCGATCACGCCTGCGTTCCCGTCTCCTGGACTACGGACTAACGTCGTCGCCTCGTGCGAAAAGGCAAGCGTGTCGCTTGTGTTAGTGATGCGGCTTTTCCGAGCTCGGACGGGTGGACGGTAACACGGCGTATTCCATCTGAACGCAATGCTCATCACACATCAATCGACCCATATGCAATAGTCAGAGTGAGCTCTCATGAAATTTTCCGTCCTTCAGAGTCTGATCATCGGATCGATCTTGGTCTCAATTTCTGTGACGACCGGTTGCAGCGTTTTCTCCGGCAGCGTTCCTGCCGAGGGGGTTCGAGACGACCTGTCCGTTTCGGATTATCGGGCCTATGGACAGACCTCGCCGAGGGTTGTGGATACGCGAATTGGAAGGCTCGAATTTACGGAGGGGGGCTTTGCCGGCGGATATCCGACCGCGGAGACCGTCGACCGGCTTTTCGATGAGATGGACTTCCAGCGTGCGACGCAGGCGTATCTCTGGGCGGTGCCGATCGTGAGCTACGGGGAGTGGCTGAGGGTACACGAAGAAGTCTTCAAGGCGAAGGACGGCCAGATCGTTCTGAGTAAGACGCCTCTCGCTAAACAAGGAATCTTGACCGCCAACGCGACGACCCCCTATGCCATCGCGTTCGCCGACTTGACCCGCACAGGCGCGTTGATCTTCGAAGTTCCGGCCGGGCCCTCCGCTGGGATCATCGATGATATGTGGCAACGCGCGGTGATGGACTTTGGCGTTTCGGGTCCCGACGCGGGGAAGGGCATCAAATTTGTCATTTTGGCGCCCGGTATGGAGGCCCCCGCCGACCTTGACGAGGACGAATTCGTCGTTCTCGAGAACCATACGAACGTCGTCTTTTTTGGCATTCGCGCGCTGCAGAAGGATCCAGTCGAAGCGGATGCGATGTTGCAGAAAATTCGAGCCTATCCATATGCCGAGCGGGCGAACCCGCCCGAGATGGATATTCTCGTGGTCGACGAAGACGTGGCCTGGGGGCAATGGCAGCCGCATGGGCTCGGCTATTGGAAGAGCTTGAAGACCATTATCGATCGCGAAGTCTTTCCCGATCGAGATCGTTTCATGCTGGCCATGCTCGACTCGCTTGGAATCGAGAAGGGCAAGGCCTTTGAACCGGACGCTCGCCAGATCCGCATCCTGAAGGAAGCGGCCGTAGTCGGAGAGTCGATGGCCAAAGCGAATACCTTTACCGGGGGTCGTTTTCCGAATTCCGAACTCTACAAGGGCACGCACTGGGATCAGCTGATGGTGGTCGCCCACGACGATCGAGATGAGTATTTCGACCAACTCTATCGCCGAGCGTCTTTCACGTGGGAGGCCGTCTCGAGAGGCAAGGCGTACTACATCGAGCAGCCGGGGATCGGTCAACAATATCGGACCGGTTACAAGGATAGCGGCGGCAGTCCGTTAGTTGGAAGCGGCCACTATACCCTGACGATGCCAGCCAATCCGCCCGCCAAGCTTTTCTGGTCGCTTGTCGTCTACGATGTGAACTCGCGAACCTTGATCCTCAACTCGACGGGTGTTCCCGGTCTGAGTTCCCGCACCGGGATCAAGACGAACGCAGACGGCTCGGCCGTGTTGCATTTTGGTCCGGAGTTGCCGGAAGGCGTGTCGAAGGAGAATTGGATCGAAACGAACTCAGGCGAGAGTTGGTTCGCTTACCTGAGGTTCTATGGGCCTACGCAGGCGTACTTCGACGAGACCTATCCGTTGCAGGACATCAAGCGGGTCGATTGACCGGCCCGGTTTCCATCGGGAGCGTTGGGTCATTGGCCCACTCGAGCAGCGATCGGTCGTAGATGGTCACGTCCTGGAAATCGAGTAGGGCGAGCCCAAATCCAACCACACATGCCGCGATGCCACTGCCGCAATAGGCAATCACCTTCTTCCCGTCGCGAACGCCGACGTCCGCGAAAAGTCGTTCGAGGTCGCTCGCCGGTTTGACGCATCCGTCGGGTCCGAAAGTCGAGACCATGGGAACGTTCACGCTGCCCGTGATTCGCCCGGGACGACCATAGTTGTGGCCGCTCGTCCCATCGAAATTGTCTTGGGGCAGCGAGTTGATTAGGACGACATCCGAATCCCCGAGCGCTTGGACGACATCCGCTTTTGCGCAGAAATGACTGAGGCCCTGATCGACGACACACTGACTAGGCGGGAAGACGATCGCGCCCGAGCTGGTTTCGAGTTCTGCATGGAGCCACTTGGCGTAGCCACCGTTGAGAATCGAAACGGTCTCAAAGCCGCATTCGCGCAGCAGCCACCAGGCGCGAAAAGCGAATAGGCCTCCGGCATCCCGGGCGTTGCTATAGAGCACGATCTGCTTCCCGGGATCGAGGCCAATCCGGGCGGCGCGTTCGGCGAGGGCTTGCTTCGACAAGACCGTGAAGGGGTAGTCGGTGGCTTCTGCTTCTGCGACCTCTGAAAACTCAGAAACGATGTCCATGAAGCTGGCTCCGGGAATGTGGGAGCGCTCGTAGTCCTCTCGTCCCGAGACGACGTCATAGACGTTGTTCTTCGGATCCGTGGTGGGAAGAAGATAGACCGTGCAGTCGAGCACCTGAATTCGTTCATCGCTCAAATGTTCGGACAACCAGTCGCTCTCGACCAGGAATTGACTGTTCGGATAGTCCATCGATCATCTTCTCCAATTTGTATGAAGGACGCGATTCCAGACCGAGTGACCGGCTCCGCGTGATGCGAAACCGAGAGTACGAATCGGGCCAGTGCTCGGCAAACGATCTTTTCTGTGTGGTCGGGTTAGGGTGGCTAATCCGATTCAAGGCCTGCGAGCAGGGTCTTGACCCACTCGATGAAGATCGAAATTGCCGGCTTATCCTGGTCGGTGGGGCGGTAGACGGCGTAGATTTTTTCTTCGACGGGACCCCAGCGAGGAAAGGGAGCGATGACCAGACCTCGACGGAGCAGGTAGTTCTCGACCGGCATGACGGCGATCGTTCCACCTAACGTCTTGGCCGCTTCGATGGCGGCTGGGTAGTCACTAAAGTGAAATTCGTGCTCCGGTTGAGGCTGCTTCATGCCGCTGGCCTGGATCCACCGGTGCCAGCCGTCGGGATTGCCGTCGTTGTGGACCATCGGAAGATTGGCTGCGGAATCGATCGTCGAGAAATCATGGATCTCGGCAAAATGCTTCGGGTAGATCGGTTGCATATAGAGATCGAGTAGCGGCTCGCTGACCAGATTCGGCCAATCCCCCTTGCCATAGCGGATGACGACATCCGCTTTTCCCTCTTCGAGCGAAACGTTCTTCGTACTCGAATCGATGCGTATGTCGATGTTCGGGTTTGCTTCTTGAAATGCGCCGAGATTCGGAATGACTAGCGACGAAGACAGCGACGGGATGATGCTGGCGAGTAACGTGGTATGGCCGTAGCCACGGAGGAGGTCCAAGGTGAGGACGTCGATTTGAACGAGTAGATCGTGAACACGTCTCCAATAGTCTTCACCAGCCGGCGTGAAGGAGAGCATTCGGTTGTTGCGAACAAAGAGCTGCACGCCAAGGCGCTCTTCGAGTGCCTTGATCTGATGGCTGACAGCGGGCGGGCTGATGAAAAGCTCCTCTGCGGCCAATTTGAAGCTGAGATGCTTGCCAGCGCTGTCGAAGGCTCGCAAGAAATTCAGTGGCGCCTCGTCGCTTCCCATGTATCCGCCGAATTGAAGAGAGAACGCGATCCCTGGTTGGGATTCTAGGACATCTCTGTAGGCCGTTTCAAAGGCTCGTCGGAGCGGCGGTATGGCGGGCCGAACGGGTGTCATTTTGAGGCCCCCGCCATCGCCAGAGCAAGGCCGAGGCGATTCCGACGACCAGCACGGCAGCAAAATAGACCATTGAGAACACTGCGATATCGAATCGCTGAAGAACGGTCGTTGCAATCAGAAACGAAACCGTGAGATTGCGAATCGATCCTTCGATCGCCACGGTGACTGCGTCGGTCGGGGACAGTCGCACGCTGCGCGCGAAGAGGTAGCCGACCGCGAGGCCAACGATGCACAAGGCGAATGCCCAGGGCATTGCCGATGCGAGCTCATACTTGACCTGGTCCCATTGCTGATAAATGACCATGATCATGACCAGGTAGGCGAAGGCCTGGGAACTGGTCTGGATCCGTCCCAGATGGCGTTCAACGAATGCCGGCTGTCTTTGCCGCCACACCATTCCGGCCGCCACGGGAAGCACGACCAGGACAACGAGCTGTGCAAGGGTCGATCCGATCGGGATCTGGACGGTTCCGGAGATCGCTGGGAGGATCTGCGAAAAGGCGAATATCAACGCTGGAACCGTGACGAACGAAAGCAGGCTCGAGATGGTCGTGAGTGCAACCGACAGCACCAGATCGCCCTTCGCAAGCGATGTCAGAATGTTGGAGAATCCACCGCTCGGGCAGGCGGCAACGAGCAGGATGCCCACCATCAACGCATTCGAAAGGGGCCAGGAGAACGCTTGTGCCAGGCCGACGAGGCAGATCGAAACGATCGGGAATGTCAGAGTATGAACGAGGGTCCCGAGCACGGGCACTCGCGGCGTTTGCGCGAGTGCCCTGAACTGGTGCCATTGAAGCTCGATGCCAATGCCCACCATTGCCAGGAAAATTGCGAGCGGCAGCAGCGTACTCTTGACGTCGATCTCCACGAACTAGAGCTTTCCCATTTCGTCCAGAAGCTTGATGATACGCAGGGATTCAGCAATCCCCGTTGTTCCTCGAATGCTCACGACGACATCGAGCACTTCCAGGATTTCATCGAGCGTCGTCCCCTCTTCGAGCGCGGCGGTTGCTTGATGCAGTTCGCAGTTTCGGCAGCCGACACCCAGCGCGATAGCGAGTGCCATCAGTCGTTTGACCTTGGTGCTGAGCGCACCCTCCTTGAACGCTTCGATCATCGTATTCTGGACGTGTATGCCCAGGTCGGGCCGCAGTTGCCCGAATTTCTGTGCCAGCGCTTTTCGCTCTTCGTTCAGTTGGATTTGACTTTCAGCCATGATTCTTCCCTCGATCGTCAGTTTTGAGTAGGAGAACAAGCCGGAGGGCCTAACACGCATGCCATCGTACCTGTCTCGGACATCGGCAACATATGAGTGGGCGGGCGAGGCCGCAAACGATCTTATTCGTGGGGTCGGGTAAGTAGAACTAATCCGCGGATGCGGTCATTCGCCGATCAAAGTGTGCCAAGAGTCGCTGCGACCCAGGATCGGCGATCCCCGGTGTCTGGACGCTTGATTGATGGGAACTTTCGCCTCATCCCGAATGCCGACGACCGACGCTACAAGCACGAGCAACGCTCCGGGTTGCCGGCTTCAACTAGAAGGGGCGAGGCTGTGCCCTCGATCGGGCGAAGGGTTCGGCGTCTATCCGAATCTGGAATGCGAATGACCAGGCTTCCCGACGAGATGAAATTGAGGGCCGGAGATGTTGTCGTATTGATCGAGTGTGCATGGTTGGAGAGCGGCCTCGCGCACCTTAAGTCGCCTCATGTGCGATGTTTACGGGGAACGCCTACGGCTTCGTTCCTCGTCGACACTGAAGGGTCCCGTCGCTACGCTCGGGTGCGTTTTGAAAGGTGGAATTGTGGGCCTATTGCGCAAGGGTTGGGGGTGGCTGGCGACTCCGACGACTCGATATTCGCTGGGTATGCTCGTTGCGGTCGGCGTCCTGTTGGGTGTCAGTGGCCAGAACGCCTTCGAGTTCGCCATGCATCAAACATCGACGGATTCGTTTTGTCTCTCATGTCATGAACTCGAGATCAATATCGGGGTCGAGTACGAGGGCATGTCGCATGCAATGAACGGGAGCGGTTTTCGCGTGACTTGTTCCGATTGCCATCTTCCGAAGCCCTTCGTACCCAAGATGCTGCGAAAGCTTCGGGCTGTCGGCGAGATCTACCACCATATCCTGGGCACGATCGATACCCCCGCGAAGTTCGAGGCCCACCGAATGAAGATGGCGTCACGGGTGTGGGCCGAATTGAATGAGACGGATTCGCGGGAGTGTCGCAACTGTCACACCCCGGATAGCTTCGATTTCACACGGCAATCGGAGAAGGCGAGCGAATTCCACGGCCGGCCGTTGATGAAGGGCAAGACCTGTATCAATTGCCACAAGGGCATTGCCCATAAGTTGCCGGAGGGGATCCAGCCGGATGAACCGTTCGAGGACATGAGTCCCATCACCGAGGTCGAACGCGGATGAGGGGTGATCGAGGAACATATTTGTCTTGGCGGGGCCAGTTTTCGATGATGTGGGCGATCGCCTTGCTCGTGCTGACTTCCGGAGCGGCCATTGGGCAGACGATGGACAAACTAACGGGTGCAGCCGCATGCCTCGAATGTCATGAGAGCGACAAGATCATGGGCATTCTCAAGACGCCCCATGCCGACTTCAAGGACCCGCGCTCGCCTGCGGCGCGTGATCAATGCGAGAGTTGCCATGGTCCGAGCGCGACGCATATGAAATTCCCGATGCAGGTTGGCAATATTGTTTTTACGAAACACGGCAAGACCCCGATCGGCGTGCGGAATCGAGCCTGTTTGGAATGCCATAACAAGGGCGATCAGGCCCACTGGAACGAGGGGGCGCATGCCAAGGAGCTCTCTTGCGCAAGTTGCCACGTGATGCACAAGCCCCAGGATCCGATGGTCGGCTCCGTGGATCGAACCGCGGATTGCGTCTCGTGTCATGAGACGGTTCTCGAGTCGGCCCCGGCTCCGTCGAGCCATCCTCTCACAGGGCCGAAGGCCATCGTCTGTACGGAATGCCACAGCCCTCATGGCCCGACGAGCCTAACGACCTGCATCACCTGTCACGCACAGGATCCAGAGACCTTCGCGAAGCAATCGGCCAAGGCCCGAGACTACCACGGCCGGGCCTCATCCAAGGAAATCGAATGCACCGCCTGCCACAAGGGCTTCGTTCATTCGATGCCGCCGATCACGTTGGCCGAGCCGACCGATGCACCCTGACGCTGTGACGTCCTGACGACGCCTTGACGACGCCCTGATTCCCTGATCGGACCGGTGCGTCGAAGAACTGGGTGGGGTGTATTCAACGACTCGCTGTCAATAGATTGCTGTTCAACGTGAAGCCGAAGCTGACCGTATGGCGATAGTCGGATCGGCTGGGCGGTTGCCTCGTGCTCCCGAGCGAATTCGGTTTCGGGGCACCGTCTGAATAGGCCTGCAAGCGGTAGCCCGCGAAGACCTTGAGGCCATCTCTCAGTTGGTGGCGAATTTCGAAATCCAGTGCGTGAATTTTCGCATCGACCACGCGGTTGTCATCGATCAGCGTTAGCTCTCGCGCGCTGCCGCTATTGCCGTAATTGGCTTCGGCGCTCGTGAACGAATAGGAGAGCCCGAGATCGGTTTGTTCCGAAAACCTGTACTGCGAGCCGAGCACGATTCCCCACTCGTCGGTCTGGAAGTCGAGCTCACCGGCAGAGCGAAACGTGATCGGCACAGAATCCTGGAAATAGCGCTGGACAGTCGAGAGCAGCAGATCGTCGCTTTGCTGATCCCGCGAATAGAAGAACGAAGCAAAAAGGCTGAGGTCTTTTTTCAAAAGCAGGTCGCTCGAGAGGCCGAGGTTCCAATGCGCCCGTTCGTAGTCCCGCTTGATTGACGGCCCCGGTGGATTTGGGCCGAGCCCGCTCACCATCGAAAAGTCCGAATTCTTGCCGGTTCCGCCTCGGACATGAAAGGAGACGGTGGCCGGGAGCGCGATGGGGACGGCGTAGGTGGCGCGCAGATTGCCTTGAACGTAGCCGCCGAGATCGGTGACGTAGCCGGTATCGGGGGCGTCCTGGTAGCTCAACTCGGCGCGGATGCCGAGGCCGCGAAATGGACGCACGTCGGCACGTCCAAAGAGCGTCCAGATCAACGTTTCGTCGTTGACGAGCGCGTTCTGCGGAAGGATGACGCGGTTGCCCAGACCCGCCGGAGCGAATTCGAGATCTCGATCGATCCATTGCATCCGGACTCCGAGCGCCAGGCGCGTCGAGCGGTGTGGGCGATAGAGCGCTTCTGCGCCCATGTCGATGCGGCGGTAGGTCTCGAGGAACTCGTCGACCTGGCTGCCATTGGTCGGATTGAAAAGTGTTGTCGACTGGTCGATATCGTGATCGCGGTAGATGAACTTGACGAAGGCGTTGGCGGAAACGTCGCGCACGATCTGGACGTCCCCGGATAGCTGCGCGGAGTAGACGATGATCTTGTTTCGGCTCAACCCGGCACCCCGCTGTGCCGGCGTTTGTGGGTCCTCCTGGTCGAGTACGGTCGCCTGGAATCCCGCCGTCATGACGGCGCGATCGCCGAAGCGACCGTGGATGAAAATCTTGCCCGTGTTGCGTTCCGACGAGGGGATGAATCCCAGGCTTCGCGAAATTGAGGGGAAGGGGAGGGTGGGATCGAGCTGCGCGTTGTTCGCGTCGAAACTCTGATGATCGAAATCGAAGGTCATCGTGAACAGGCCGCCGGGGGCGACGAGCAGCCCTACGCCGACATCCCCGACTTCGTCACCGGATTTTTGCGAAAGGGATAGCCAGTTGTTTCCCGGATTCAGGATGGTTCGCAGTTGTCGTCGGCCGTCGCGAGCATCGTATCCGCCGCGCAATGCGATTTCGGGTGCGAGCCATGCGACCGTTTCACTCTGACCCTTGAAGGAATCCTCGAGGCGCCAGCGAAGCTCGGCACTAAAGCCGGTTCGCTCGCGATAGAAGCGATCGTTTCGCCGAGACAAGTCGGTGAAGGGAAGGCCGGCGCCGCCCGCCTGGGTTTCCGGGTAGACGCGCCTCTGTTCTGTGCGAAGTCTTCGATAGTCGAAGTCGATCCGAAAGGCGTCCTTTCGGCCGAGCAGGCGGGCGCGTTGATTCAAGAAGGCATCGTCGAAATCGGAGCCCGAGAGGCCGAGATTCGAGGTCGGACTCTCGTAGCGGAACTGCAGAACGGCTTCGCCGTCTTCGATCCAATCGAGGCTGGCTTCCCGGATGCCGAGCTCGACCGGGAAGGCGCTGCTCTTATTAGGCGTGTACTGGTATTGGTCGAAGAAGCCGCCGAGGCCGCGATCATCCTGGGGCGATTGGATTCCCTGGTATTGTCCGAGGACGGTGGCGGACCAAAGGATTCGTCGGCCAGGTAGTTCGTCAAAAACAGGGGTCGGTTTTGCATCGGGTGTGTCTTCGGCCCGGACGACCGTTGCAAAGATCGAGGCGAATGTGAGCACGCAGAGGATTGCGGCGGTTCGGATCGTTCCGGAATTCATGATGCCGGGTCACCTCCGCAGGTGCGGGTCGGCAAACGAACCGTGCACTGCGCTGTGACAATCGGTGCAGCGGGTGACATAGGCCTGAGGGTCGTGCGTGGCTCCCATTTCGGCGACGGTATGACAGTAGACGCAGGCGCCCGGCTGATTTGCGCTAAGCAAGTTGTCGGCGGTGGCACCGTGTGGGACGTGGCAGTAGCCACAGTTCTCGGCGACGGGCGTATGTTCGTAGACGTAGGGGCCCGCCTGGGCCTGATGACATTGCGTACATTGAGCGGTCTTGGCGCCGAGGCGAACTTTCCGGGCCTCGTGAGGGCTGTGGCAGTCCGTGCATCCCAACATCCCTTCGCGCACGGGATGGTGGGAGGGGAGGTTCAAGCGGGAGGCGACCTCGGCGTGACAACCCACGCAAAGCTGCGTATCCGTTCGTGCGCGGGGCAGGATGTTACGCGTAGTTTCCGAGGCGACCCGCACGTGAAGTGGCTCGCCATTGTGCGGGTCATGACAATCGGTACAAAGCAGACCGGCGCGCTGGTGTTCGGACAAGTCCCAGGCCAGTAAGCCGCGATGGCCCGTCTGGTGACAGTCGAGACAATCCCGATTCGATGGGAAGCGGATGCCCGCCGTGTCCATCACGTTCTGCACGTGACGCTCGCCCGAGCCGTGGCAGGTTTCGCACTCCGAGTGGTGGCCCGGAGCGGGCTGGTGGCCATGGCAAGTATCGCATTCCTGCGAGCCCAACATCGCCGTCGCACCTTCGACGGCGGCAGTGCGCCGATAGCCTTCGGGCGGACCTTCTCGTACGCCGCGGGCACACGAGAAGACGACTAGCCCGGCGATCGAGGCAATGGTGATCCAGAGTCTTGGGTCGCGGAGTCTCCTCCGCCCCGTCCTGCGCCCGGTCGGCGCCTGCCGTCTGCCGCGAGGTCTCGCTCGCTCGCTTCGCTGCACCGACATGTCGGGGTCGCTCCGTGCTCAGTGGATATCGGCGTCGAGCGCCTGGAAGGAAGCTCCGAAGAGTTCCATGTGATCCTTCGCGGCCGTCCCATCATGGCACGAAGAGCAGACGGCCGAGGCGGGTGAGATATTGAGATCGTCCTCCGGATCGGCGATGTCCGCGCCCGTATCGATCGTCGAGGGCGTCGTTGCTCTGGCGACCTCCGTCGAGTACGAGCCCGGTACGTGGCAGGTTTCGCAATTCTGCAGGTTGCCAATAAATTCGACCGTTCCGTATTCGTGGGCTCTGCCCCCGAATCCGTAGACGACGAGGCCGTCTTGCAAATCACTTCCGGCGTGGATTTGATGGATCATTCGCTTGAAGTCGATGGCCTCTTCGGTCTTCATGTCCGGTGTGGTGGTGGGATCCGCGGGGCGTTGGTTGATGTCCGTCGCGTCTGGGTTGTGGCAGGTCGCGCAGACGGCCACGTCGCCGACCCGGTTGGTTCCGTGGATCGTGATCCCGGCGCCACCCGAATCATGGCAGGTATTGCAGAGCGCCGAGTCGACGGTCGAACGGCGTGGAATCGGCGACGTACGTCCCCCGGCGATGTTCACGGGCGAGACGACGCTCGCGACGGGAATTCGATCACCAAAGGTCCCATCGCCATCGAGATCCGCCACGGGGCGTCCCTCGAGCATCAGCGTAACCGTGTTGTCGGCCGAGGACGGAGGCGTGATCACGGCTTCATAGAGTCCGCCACCGAGGGCCGACACGGCTCCACCGATGTCGAGCGCGTTGATGGCGACCGATTGCGCCGGCGTCGAGCCGCTCCCGGTATTCAAATACTCCGCGGTGTCCCAGCCCAGTTGGAGTCTCAGGCCTCCACCCATTGTCCATTCATCCGCGGCTTCGAGATCCATCCGCGAGCCGTTCTGGGTGACAGAGTAGGTCGCCGTGATGTCGCCGGTCGTGGACGAGAAGTCGAGGGATTCGATGGCGAACCCGTTGGCGCCGCCTCGATAGGCCAGGGCTTCCTGGAAGCGAGCGTTCCCGAGATGCACGGTCGCGACCGGCAGGCTGCTGCTGGTCAGCGGGCCATCCGCGGGATGGCAGTTCATACAGAACCGGTTGTCCATCTGGACGCCCCCGGCTCCGTGATTCAGGCCGGTATCGAAGTCGATATTGTCATGGCAGCTGCCGCAGGCCGTGCGATTCGGGACTTCCTTCCAATTGTCGACGTCCGTCCCGCCGCCAGTATGGCAGACCATGCAGTCGTCAAGGTCTTTCGTGAAGTTGACATCCGAGTAGCCTCGAAAGCCGTTGGCGAGTGTCGACCCAGCGTGAATCTTGTGGACCAGGAGCGTGAAGTCGGTGTTGCCCTGTGGGTTGTGACACGTGACGCAATACTCGATGTCGGTTCGGGTATCCCCATGGAACGCCAATTTCGTTTCGCTCGTCGGCCCATGGCAGGTGTTGCAGTCCATCGTCTGAACGATATCGCGGGTCAGCGTCGTGCCAGTGACGCAATCATTGGGGCTGACGAGATCGGCATCGAAGTCGCACCAGGTGTTCTCTGTCGGAAGGTCGCCCGCGGACAATTGGATCGCGACGCGAATCGAATCGCCGTCCATCGCGCGACCTGTCGGATCGTAGAGCGAGGTGTATCGGTAAGCGCCGCCCGTGAGATTGTCGAAGGTGCCGCTCGTGAACTGCTCGGTCGAAGAGTCGCCGATTCGAACCCATTCGCTCGGGTCGCCATCGACGCTCGCGTCGAGTCGCACGATTGCGAAACGCCCGTCGCCCGCCAGCAAGTCGCCGACCGCCGCGCCATTTTCGTCGACGACATCGAAGTCGATGACGAGACTCGAACCCGTGATGTCGACCTGTGAGAGGGTCGCGTCGATACGGCGGTAGCCGGAAGAGGTCAACGGTCCGTCTGGGTCGGTATCGATCGCATGGGCATCAGAGGCCAACGTAATGTCGCCGACCGGGAAGATCTGTCCGGTTCCGTGGCATCCCTCACAACCTTCGACGGAGGTGACCGGACTCGCCGGGTCGCTGGCGGGTCCCTGTGGTCCCGCTGGTCCAATGGCTCCGGCCGCACCATCGTCGCCATCATCGGAACAGGCCGCTGCGAAAACGAGCAAGCCAAGCAGGAATAACATCGGGATACGAGATCGTTCGAGGGGCATGGACGGGTTACTCCACCAGAATCGGCGACGGCCGAATGCTGGCGATCGGGAATAAGTGCGCGAGATCATCACATAGGATCAGGGGCAGGAGGGCCTTTCGTGGATGAAATAACCAACCCTTTGACGCTAGTTTTTCCGAAGGGTGGAGTCAATCAATCGAGCGCTTGGCCCCGTGCTTGCTGCGGCCGATCGACGTTCACGGGGAACGCGGGCTTCCTGGAGTTGCCGGGAGCTGGCTGAGGCAGGATGCCGCAAGGAGAGCCTCGACTCGCAGCTGATGCTCGCTGTGGAAAATCCCAATTCGGCTCTCGATCATCGAATAGCGCAATCAAGGATGGACGTCGGTCCGGTCAAAGGCTGGCGGATCAACGGATGTGATCGGCCTGGAGCCGGACTCGATCATGCATCGTCGGAAGAGTCGATCAGCGAAAGTCCCAGGAAGGCCGCAAGGGACGCCGGGGTGACGATGCGGAGCAGCGCGAACCTGAGCGAAATCCCGACGAGGGTGATCAGGCCGAATCCCACTGCGATCGATTGAAGCGTTTCTTTGGCCGGGGCGACTACTTCCTCGACATCTTGCTCCGCCAGGATGGCCCACCGCGTTCCCTCGAAATCGAAGGGTTGATAGGCCGAGTACACGGAAGCGTCGCGATAGTCTCGGACGATGTCGATCCCGGACTCCCCGGAGAAGGCCTTGGCCACCGAAGCCGAGGCGACCGTCGTTTTCAAGACCGAGGACTCGGAGAAAAATCTCGAGTCACTGCGCATCAGGCCGTCGCGGCCGACGAGATAGGTTTCGCCGGTTTCGCCCATACCGGAACTGAATTGCATGATCTCGTTGATGGGCTGCGCCGGGATCTGGACGGCGTAGACACCTAGCCACTCGTCGCCCAAGTAGACTCGGGAGCCGATGAACGCAGCGGGGGCACCTTTGCTAGGCGCGTAGTTGGAGAAATCTTCGAAAGCCACATGTTTTCGTGCGGGCTCGTTCACCAGGCTCCGAAATAGTCGGCCGAGGCCAGAATCGGCGTAAGGTCCGTCGAGCAGATTGGTCGCGTAGTCGCTCTCCTTTGCAACGGTGTACAACACATCGCCTTGGGGATTGATGATGAAGAGGTCGTAGTAGTCGTGATGGGCGGCGAAACTTCCTATGCGTTCGTCGACGGATTCTAGACTCGATAGGTCGGATCGAATCGTGGCGGCAGACGACTCGCCCAGGGCAGTCGGTCCTTCTCGTCCCTTTACGTCGAAGGCATCTTGCATCGTGCTCATGAGGCCGATGACGACGTCCTGGTCCGACCAGAGAAGTATTTCAGAACGCAGGCTGTCCAGGTAGCTGCGCAAGACAGACTCGCGAAGCATCAACATCGTCTTCATATGGTTGGACGCCTGTGCTTCCACTCGCTTCTGGTTCTCATGTTGAAAAACGATGCTGGCGACCAGGAGCACCAGGAACGCAATCGCGAGGCTGGTATTCACCAGGCGTTTCAGGTCCAAGACGCTTCCCCCTCGTGTGTCGATCCGGTCGCCGGGCGGCCACTTGGTAGTTGGTTGAGGAGCTGATTGACGGCCTGCCAGGTAAACGAAAATTCGTCGAAGCCTTCGCGCGAGATGCGGTCATTGTCCAGATCATCGATCACGACGGTCAGGATTTTTCCGAGTTCCGCCTGAATATCGTTGCTGGAATGCCCATGCTCTTTCGCGGACTCGTAGAGCGCAAGGAGATTTTTGTTGTAGGCGTCCGCTCGATTTTTTTGTGCGCCCTGGAACCAGTTGCGAAAGGCAAAAACCATCGAGCCAAAGACCGCGATCAGCGAGACAAGGGTGCGGAGGAAATTTGCTTGTTCATTCCAGACGCTGGGCTTCTCGCGATCGAAGTATTTCTCGGCTCCTTCGTGAAGCGGGAGATGCGTTCCAGTCCCGACCTTGGGCACGGTCATGTGGGAGGCCAGCGGGTTCAACTCGGAAAGCTCTCGGCGGCGCTCGAAAATGACCGATGTGATCTGGTAGACGACTTTCGCTGGTAGGTGCGTAGACGCCACTAGCCAGCGCTGCACGCTAGCCGTCTCCAGATCCTGTACGGGAAGCGGGGGACTACCGCGGTAACTACCCTTGGGAATCATGCCGGGTCGGATGGCTGGCTTCTTCAGGTGAAGTGCGGCGACTTGCTCGATCGGGATCAGGGCGATGTTTGCTCGTTCGATGAGCTGTCGAACAGTGCTGTCCCCGGGCGCACGGACCCGAAAGACCGCGTCCACCGCCCCGGTGATCAACGCCCATTCGGCGGCCCGATTCGACATCGGCAGCGAACTCAGGCTCGATTCGCTCAATCCGTAGTGCCCGGCCAGGAACCAGAACGATGTGTTTTGCGCCGAGCCTTTCGAGGGCAGGGCGATCGTTTTTCCTCGTAAGTCGGGGACGCTTTCGATCTGTGAATCGCGTCGTACGATGAGGTGATAGGCATCGGGATAGAGATTTGCGACCAAGCGTCCTGACACGGACGCGCTGCCGTCGGCTTGTAGCGTCGCCATGTCGGCCAGGCCTTCGTCGATCAGCCGGCTGTTGTCGAGGGAGCCGCCCGTCTCGATGACTTCGATTCGGAGATTGGGATGATGTCGTTCAACGACTTCAGCGATGGCCTCGACGAGTTGGAAGCCCTCGCTCGATCGTGCGCCCGCAGCGATCATGATTTGCGTTTGGCGATGGCTGTCGAAATAGAGGTAGGTCCCCGCACCGACGAGGACGAGAACCAAGATCGTCACAAAGAGAATGTTGAGTCGTTCGAGCATCCGGTCTCAGGGCAGGTCTTGAACCCAGTCGGCGTTGTTGAACCAGGCGATGCGCAACCGCTCGAGCGTTCCCGTCCCTTCGAGCATGGTGAAAAAGTTCTGCACGACGTTGGTCAAGAGATGGGCGTCGGCAGAGAGGGCGACACCGATCGGTTCGAAGCTGAAGGTCGAGATCGTCGTCGCGAGGCCGGCATCGGGATGTTGGTAGAGCGCCAGGACCGTGACCGGGTAGTCCGCGATCATCGCCTCGACCTCATCATCAAGGACTTTCTGGATTGCCTCGTCATAATCTTCGACTGCCACCAACTCGACTTCCGGCAACTCGCGCTGAGCGAAGAGTTCGCTCGTCGAACCCGCCAACACAGACATGCGTCCCGCTTTGTTGACGTCGGACGGATCGCTGGCCGCCGCCAAGGAAGGCGACTTCGTGAGCGCCGCCTTGCCCGACAGAAAATACGGTCCGGCAAAGGCCACCTTCAGGTTCCGTTCCGGCGTCATCGTCATACCAGAAAGGACCATGTCGACCTCCCCCTTTTCGAGGGCGGGTAGCAGCGCCTTGAAAGGCATCGTTACGAGCTTTGCCTCGACACCGAGGGTTCGTGCGAGAGCGCGGGCGATATCAACGTCCATTCCAATCAAATCGCCGGCGCGATTCTTCATATTGAAGGGAGGCTGATTGCCGGACATACCGACTCGCAGTTCGCCGCTAGCGAGAATCCGGTCGGTGACGGGCGAGGAGGAATGGGCCGTATTGACCCCGTCGAGATTCAGGGTGCTGCAACCGGCGATCACGAATGCGAGCAGTGGAATGAGCGCGATCAGGGAGCGCTTCAAAGTCATGAGCGAGGGACTCCTGGCTGGCCAATCTGCAGTGAGAAACGAACGAAACCCAGAACAGAAGAGAAATGGAATGCGCTAATAGCAGCCGCCCGAAAGTCAATCAAGGGCGAATCCATCGAGCTCTCGAGATGCCACATCGGCTCGCCCCGAATCTGGATCACTCCGTATCGAGCAGTCTGACCCGGCGGGTCTCCGCCTCATGGATCGCGCCAGCCGGTCGGACCCTTCCCGTGTCGACCAGGTTTCGCTTAGCTCATCGAAGCCCTGGTCGGTTCGACGAAGATTTCGTTCTAGTCGTTTCGATTGGCCTTCGTTCGATCGGTGATGGCGGCCGAATATCGTGCTGTATACACTTGGCCGCCAACTTGGAGGCCCAGCATGTCCGTTCTTTTCACTTCTCGTTGCTCTTTCTCGTTCTCGTTCGTGGTCGCAACAACGGTGCTCGCCCTGATGACCGGCTGTGTTACGCAGGGCCGCTACGATGAGATCGTCAAGGAGAGAGACCAGCTCCGAGAGCAGACGGATTCGCTTGAACTCGATACAGGCATTCTGAATGCGGAGCTCATGCTCCGGGATCTGGATGTTGCGCAGCTCGAACGGGAACAGAAAGAGCTCGCCGACGAAGTCGCACGTTGGGCGGTACGCGGTGCAATCGAAATGCAGATGTTGGCAGACGGCCTCCACCTGGTGCTCCCCCATGACGTACTCTTCGCAAGCGGGACAACCCAGCTGAGTGAAGAGGGACACGAGTTGATCGTGGAGCTGGTCCAGGAAATTGGCGAACAGCCTTACCAGATCGCCGTTCTCGGATTTACGGACAACGTTTCCGTCGGCCCGAAGCTCGCGAAGGTCTATCCCTCGAACTGGGATCTCGCGGGCGCCCGAGCCTCGAGTGTCGTGCGCGTGATGGAGGAAGAGGGTATTCCCGCAGATCAACTGATCGCTGTTTCTCGCGGCGAGACGGGTCCGATCGCCTCCAACGAATCCGAAGAAGGTCGCGCGCGGAATCGCAGAATCGATGTGCACATCCGTCCGATCATCAAGAAGGAGTAGTCGGAGGGGCAGTCGAAGAGGTAGGGGGTGGCGGTTCGTTCGCGCTGGGACTCTCATCCCGTGAAGCTGAAGCAGCGGTGAATGAAGTCGGCCGGTGTATCGAGCGCCGTCGAACCGGGGAGCGCGATAGAGGGCCTAACGTTCCACTTGGTACAGCGTTCGATGCGTGATCTTGACGGGGTCGCCCTGGCTAAGCCGAGAATCGGCAGCGATATCGTTCGCGGCGGCAGCCTCTTCGAGATCCCATTCGCTGCCTGTTCGCGCGAGCAGCTCGGACAACGTCTCGTTCGCCCGAGCGATCTCGATTTGTAGCCGGTCTTCGAGGATTTTCTGTCGGTCTGCGGGTGTGAGGATTCGAAAGCTCCGCTCCGTCGAATCGAAGTCTTTGGCCGAGATCGAATAGCCATGTTCGGTCGACTCGCTGACTATGCGATAGATGAGACCCTGGTGGGCGATCCATCGCGCTGATGCGCGCATGGGCTGAGTCGCACCTCGCCAACCTCCCTTGTCATGGCCTGTCGCCCGTGCTGTCGCCAGGCCGTTGACCGTCTCGCCAGTAGGCGGGGCATCGAATTCGCCTGATTTGGGTTTGAAGGCCTCGGCGACGGCCAAGGCATTATCTCCTTCGGCAACGACCGCGAGGATGACGACCGCGGGTGGCAATTCTCGAAGGACGGCGACAGCCCGATCCGTATTGATCTGCTTCCACTCTTCACCGCTCGGAAAGCGCAGGGCAAATCCAAGTCCCGGATGATAGAAGTCGGAGCCGACGAAGACGCCGTTTCGCGCGCTCGGTCCAACGACCAACCCTTCGAGCTTTGAGAGAAATACGCCTCGGGACTCCGCGATGGGCGGCAGCGTTCCGACCGTGAGCTCGTTTGCCTGGGCGCGAATTCGGGCGGCCCGGTCGGGGCTGGCTGGATGGGTCGAAAACCAGGAAATGTTGGCCGGATCTTCACCCTGCATCTCCGTTTCGCGTGCGAAGATGTCCATGACGCGTGAGAGCGCCATCGGATCCCAGCCGCCAGCGGCCGCCAGCCGTTGACCGACGTCGTCGGCTTCATTCTCCTGACTGCGGCCGTAGCTCGCTCCGGTCAGCGCAGCGGGAACTTCGACCGTGGACGTAACCAATTTGCCAACCCTGGGAAAGATCAACCCGACGAGGGCGCCACCGAGCCGCGTCACCAGCCGAATTGGGGCGATCGCGAGAGAGCCGGTGATCTGCTTGAGGCTGTGCTGCTCGAGAACGTGGCCGATCTCGTGTCCGATCACACCGGCCAGCTCGTCTTCTGTCCCCATGAGCGTCAGCAGCCCGCGCGAGATGTAGATATGGCCGCTGGGAATCGAAAAAGCATTGGGCTCGGATTGATCGAGTACGGCGAACGAGAATTTTTCGATGGGCTTGGCCTTGGCTTGCGCGACCAGCCGGTTCCCGATCGCCGTGATATAGGCGGTCAGCGCAGGGGCGTCGACGAGGGCGCCGCTCTCCTCGAGCTGCTTCGCGATGGCATTGGAACTTTTCTGAAGTGTCGGGCCAATCGTGGCCCCGCCTAACGTCGCACAAGAGAGACTGGACGCGACGATCAACGCGACCGACCCTAGGAGGTAGCGTTGTCTGGCCATTCGAGCCGGCGTCATCGCTTAACGTCCAAGGCCGGAGAGTACCTCGGGAAGTGGATTGCCGACCGATCCCGAAGGCGCCTTGATATTCAGGTAGGCGGCGAGGGTGGCCGCGATGTCGTGGGGGCCAACCGGCCGATCGATGCGTCCGTGGGGAACGCGATGGCCGGCAAAGAAAATCGGGACGAAAGTGTCGTAGGTCCAGGCCGAGCCGTGGATTGCTGCGATGCCGGCGAGGCCCATCTTCTGGGCTTCGTCGGTCGAATGAAGGAACCAATATTGGTCGGGTACCAGGTGGATGTTGCCGGACCGTGTCGGATGGAAGTTGCGTTGGATCTGCTGTTGGATCGGTGAGCCCGCGACGCGACCTTCGAGAAGCGCCGTCCGAGTCATGGCGTAGGCGATTCCGGGCATTTCGATGAGTTTCTCAGCCAGGAAGTCCTCGACCTCTTTGGCAGAGAGCCCGGCTACGGCGAGGGCTTTGGGATCCAGATAGATGTAGGGGTGACTATGGGTTTCGATGAGGTCGGAGCGGCCGAAGCGTTTGTCGAGGGCGTCGGTCAGCGGCCCGGGAGTCCTGAAGAAGTCGAAGGGGAATCGTCCGGTCTCCATGCCGTGGGAGGCCATGTATTCCGGCGCCTCGGGTGCGCCATGATCGGCCGACAAGACGATCAGGGTTCGGTCGAGGCCGACGGTCTCGTCGATCGTGGCGAAAAGTTCGGCGAGCACGCGGTCGAGGCGGAGTAGATTGTCTTCGGACTCGAGGCTCGAGGGCCCGAAGAGGTGACCCACGTAATCGGTGGATGAAAAGCTGATGGCGAGAAAGTCCGTGGCGTCGCCTTGGCCAACCTTCTCGGCCTCGATCAAGGTCTTTGCAAAATCAAGAGTGAGTTCATCGCCGACCGGCGTCAAGCTCAGTCGCAGATACGTGTATTTGTCGTCGCCATAGGGGTGGGGAAAGGTCCGGCCCATCGGAGGAAGGTCGGCCTCATAAGGTCGGTCATCGATCTCGGCCGCAACATAACTCGATTGATCGTCGATGAGTTCCCAGCGTTTTCCGCGATAGTCGTCGGCCAGCTTCTTTTCGTTCCAATCCTCGACCCAACCCGGATAGGCCTCGTAGTAGTAGCTACTGGTCACGAAGTCACCGCTACCCTTCGAATACCAGAAGGCCTTGCCCGCATGGCCACCGGGCAAAATGGCGCCACGGTCTTTGACGGAGACACTGAAAACGCGGGAGCGCCCAGCGTTATGCACGATCAATTCGTCGCCGATCGTCGAAGACTGCAGATTCCGTGGCGAGACGCCTTCGTGGGGCTTCGGCTCTTGGCCGATCAGGTGGTGGCGATCGTCCTCGGTGTTGTAGACGACGGCGCCGGTTGCGCGGTCGATCCAATCGTTGGCGATGATGCCGTGGCGTGAGGGGTCGGCTCCCGTGACCAATGTCGAATGTCCGACGGCGGTTTCGGTATTCGCGTATTGGTAGTGGGCGTTCGCGAAGTGAGTTCCGTGTTCGATCAGATAGCGGAAACCGCCGTCGCCGAGGCGATCCAGAAATCGCGTCGGCAGATCGCCGCGGAGTTGATCCACCGTGATCTGCAGAACGAGTTTCGGGGGCAGGGCGCCCTCCGGACTCGCGGCTTCGGCACCGAAGAGGCCGTCGAGTTGATTCGAGGGGCCCGCGCAGGCAACGATGAAGCAAGCTGTGAATAACGCGATCCGCGATGGCCAGTGGCCCGTTCGGGCCATCGACGCGGCTCTAGGGCGAGTTACCTGGGACATACCAATTACTCCATTCCTACTTCACGGCGCCTGCGCCGGGTGGTTCGAAGGGTTCGAGCCGGCCTACTGTGCCCCGAGGATTCTCTCCACCAAGCGGTCGATCGACCAGGAGTCCGGTCTCTGGCTCGGCGGATATTCCTTGAAGGTCTGGAGGAACTCAGCAGTCTTGGCCAGACCGAGGTAACCCTGCGGCGCCTTGTCGATCATCCAATCCCAAAAGCTATTTGAGTTCTCCTCCGCACGTTCAAAGGGGTCGCGCCGTAGGTTGTAAATCTTGAACATACGAAGGACAACGAAAGGCTCCGCCCACAACGCCATGGTCTTGCCGCGATTCTCGGCAAAGACGATCTTCCAATCCCCAACGCGCACGCCAACCGGCAGTCCTTCGTCGTTGAGATAGAAGTACTCTTGTCGAGGCCCCGACTTATCCTTGCCCGTGAGGTAGGGGAGGAAATTGTAGCCGTCGAGGTGGAGCTTGGCCGTTTTGTTGCCGATTCGCGTGCCCTTGAGCATGCGGGCCTTGAGTTTAGTGTCGCCGGCGGCGGCTGCGAAGGTCGGCATCCAATCGAGCGAAGAAATGATCTCATTCGAAACGACGCCCGCCGGAATCTTTCCGGGCCATCGAACCATGGCCGGGACACGGTAGGCGCCCTCCCAATTCGTATTCTTTTCGCTGCGGAAAGGCGTGATGCCGGCGTCGGGCCAGGTGTTGAAGTGGACGCCATTGTCGGTTGAGTAGAAGACGATCGTGTTGTCGGCGATGCCTAGCTCGTCGAGTTGATCGAGCATCGAGCCGACCAATTCGTCATGCCGAACCATGACGTCGTTGTAGGGGCCCTGGCCGGATTTGCCGAGATTCTTCTTGGCCGGATGCGTTCGGAAATGCATCCCCGTCGTGTTCAGCCAGACGAAGAAGGGCTTCTTCTGCTTGACCGAGCGCGCGACGAAGTCTTGAGCCGCCGCGACGAATTCCTCGTCGGCGGTCTCCATGCGCTTTCGAGTGAGCGGGCCCGTGTCTTCGATCTTGCCGTCGGCCGAAGCGCGGATCACACCACGGGGTCCGAAGCGCTTGCGGAAGGCGGGGTCCTTCGGATAGTCGAAGTCTTCGGGCTCCTCCTCGGCGTTCAGGTGGTAGAGATTGCCGAAGAACTCGTCGAAGCCGTGATTGGTTGGTAGGTATTCGTCCTTGTCGCCGAAATGATTCTTCCCGAACTGGCCCGTATTGTATCCCTTGGCCTTGAGCACCTCGGCGATCGTGATGTCACGATCTTGGATACCAAGCTCCGCACCCGGTAGGCCCACCTTCGTCAGGCCAGTCCGTAGTCCGCTCTGGCCGGTGATGAAGGTCGATCGGCCGGCCGTACAGCTTTGGTCGCCGTAGTAGTCGGTGAAGCGCATTCCTTCGTCCGCGATACGGTCGAGGTTTGGCGTTCGATAGCCCATGATCCCATCGCCGTAGGCGCTGATATTGGTGATTCCGATGTCGTCGCCCCAGATTACGAGGATATTTGGGCTGTCGGCGGCGATCGCCCGACCGGCGAAGCTGGCGGCGAATATTGCACTGACGAACAACGCGAGCAGCCGTCGATGATAGTTTCTTTGAAGTCGATTCGGATGCATCAATACTCTCCTGTTGAAACTGAATAGTCGACGAAATCGAGCCGGCACAATACAACAAAGCCATAGTCGCTGCCGGTTGATCACCGTTGGGCCATGTCCCAAGCCTGGGGTGGGCGCACCCTCGTCAGTTGAAAGGGCTCCGAGTGTTCGAGGCTTCCGCGGGCCCGCCAGACGCAGGGCTATGTTGAGTCGTTCGGTCAGAATCCTCCCGATCAGAGCTCGTCGGTGTACTATCAGGGAGCGGCTTGTCGACGCCGGCCGAAGGGCGCGCCGGGGTGTCGGTGAAAGCGTGGAGCGGAGTGGAGAAGGATGAGGCAACTGGGTCGTCGAGGGTTCGCCGTCCCAATCCCTGCGATGAAGGGAAAAGTCGAACCGGACCCGGCGCCGCGCGCGCGGAGCATCGATGGCTCTCGAAGGCATGCTTCGCTGCACCAGAAGTCACATAAGGAAGCTCGATGAGCGCACACGATCAGATCTCTGAACTCAAAGCTCGCATGGCCCAATCGATCATCGGCCAGGAGACCGTCATCGAGCGGCTGGTCATCGGTCTTCTGGCCAACGGCAACCTCTTGATCGAAGGCCTTCCCGGGCTGGCGAAGACGCGTGCCGTGAAGAGCCTCGCCAAGAACCTCGAGGCAAAATTCAGTCGCATCCAATTCACGCCGGACCTGCTGCCCGCGGACGTTACTGGGAGCGAGGTCTACCACCAGGGCGATGGCGTGGGCGAGTTTCGGTTCGCACCGGGCCCCCTCTTCGGGAACATCATCCTGGGCGACGAGATCAACCGCGCCCCCGCGAAAGTCCAGGCGGCATTGCTCGAGGCGATGGAAGAGCGGCAGGTCACCGTCGCCGGAACGACCCACAAAATGGAGCCGCTCTTCATGGTGATGGCGACCCAGAATCCCGTCGAACAGGAGGGCACCTATCCGCTTCCCGAAGCGCAGATGGATCGCTTCCTGATGCACGTCGTGATCGACTACCCGTCGGTCGAGGACGAGGTCGGTGTGATCCGGCTCGTGCGCGACGAGGAAAATGCCTTGGCTTCGCCTAACAGTTCAACCGAAGAGTCTCGTTCTGTGATCCCGCAGCAAGCGGTCTTCGACGCTCGGCGCGAAATTGGGGAGATTGCTGTAGCGGACGCGATGGAGCGCTACATGGCCGATCTCGTCTACGCCACACGTACGCCCGAGGTCTACTCCGAAGACCTGGCGCGATGGATCGAGGTTGGCGCAAGCCCTCGCGCCACGATTGCGCTCGACAAATGCGGACGGACGCATGCCTGGTTGGCCGGTCGAGACTACGTCGACCCCCAGGATGTTCGCGCGATCCTGCACGACGTGCTGCGACACCGACTCACGCTCAGCTATGAAGCGCAAGGAGAAGGCGTGTCGCCGGATCGTGTGATTGACGAGATCGCGACGCAGGTCGCACTCACCTAGGGAGCCACTCATGCGTGACCAGGCGGCCCGCATGCGTGCAGGCCTGACTCGACATCTCGCGCCTTCACCGTCCGACTCCGATCCGCGCGTTCATGTGGATCTCGCCCATCTGCGCAATCTGGCCGGAGCGGCCAAGTCGCTTCGTTTTCTGCCCCGCCAACCCGCGCATAGCGTCCTGAACGGTCGCCACGCGTCGCGTCTGCGCGGCCGGGGACTCAATTTCGAAGAACTCCGCGGCTACCTCCCTGGCGATGATGTTCGGTCGATCGACTGGAAAGTCACGGCGCGAACCGGGGAACCCTACGTCCGTGTCTACACAGAGGAACGCGATCGTCCCGGGCTGATCGTCGTCGACCAACGCATGTCGATGTTCTTCGGTTCGCGACTCAATATGAAGTCGGTGACGGCTGCCGAAGCCGCCGCGCTCGCTGCTTTCGCGATTCTCGAACAGGGCGATCGCGTCGGTGGCATCGTATTCGGGGACGACTTGCTCGCCGATTTTCGACCACTCAGCAGTCGACGGACCCTCGACGCGTTCATCGCCTCGCTGGCCGCGGCGAATTGCGCACTCTCCGCGGGTGCCCCCGTGATCGCGCCAATGTCCCTCAATCGTCCGCTGGAGGCGGCGGCTCGGATCGCCCATCGTGACCACCTCTTGTTGGTGATCAGCGATTTCGATGCGATTGACGATCGGACGGAGGCGCTGCTAGGCGGTTTGTCGCGCCACAACGATGTCGTGCTCTTTCTCGTGACCGATCCCGTCGCGCATCATTTTCCGGAGGGGCTGCGGATGATCGTTTCCGACGGCCAACTCCAGGCCGAACTCGACGCCGCCTCAGGTACCATTCGCCGGGCGCTCGAAGAATTCAGTACCGGTCGCTTTGCCAAGGTCCTGGCCTGGGAACGTAAGCTCGGCATTCCTATCCTGCCGCTGAGCGCGGGGGAGGCGACGGTCCCCCAGATTCGAAAGCTCTTGGGCCTGGTGGCGAGAGCCCGATGAACGAGGATCTTTCAGGACTGGATCTGATTGAGTTGCTCGACCGGCTCGAGCCACTACCCGAGCCGCCGCCCTTGTCACTCTGGCCGCAAACCGAGGCCTGGCTGTGGATCGGGTTGGTCGCAATCGTCCTGGCCGGCTGGCAGATTCGCCGCGCCGTGCTTCATCGCCGCGCCAACGCCTATCGTCGCGCTGCGCTGTGCGAGATCGACGCCGCAGGCGATTGCCCGGCTGCACTGGCCGAAATTCTGCGACGAACGGCGCTGGCGGCTTTTCCGCGTGGTGAGGTTGCGGGTCTCTATGGCGACGATTGGCTCGCCTTTCTTGATCGCACCGGCAGCCTTGATCGCACCGGTGGATTAGGCCGGACCAGCAGTTTGGATCGCGGAAGGGGTCCTGATCGGACCGCCCGCGCCGACGGCGGATGCGAATTTCGGGATGGCGTTGGTCGCGCCTTTGCACAGGCGCCCTATACGCGAGCGCCGGCTGAATCGGCGGCGCTCGCGGTGCTTGCACGGCGCTGGGTACGCGGCCATCGCGTCGGGTCGGAGGCCGGGTCGTGATCGAATTGGCGTTTCCGTGGGCGCTTCTGTTGTTGCCTGCGCCGCTGCTCGTTCGCTGGCTCGTTCCGCCGCATCGCGAACGGATGCAGGGCCTGCGTATTCCGTTCTTTCGACGTGTCGCGGCGGCGGTCGGTGAGGAACCTCGCGCGGGCTCTGTGATCCGCCGTCGTCGTCGGATTGAAATGCTGTTGGTTGCGCTCGTCTGGATTGCGTTGGTCGTTGCTTTGGCTCGCCCCGAACGAGTCGGAGAGCCCATCGAGGTGACCAAAGCGGCCCGCGATGTCGTCCTCGCGATCGACATCTCTGGATCGATGGACGAAGTGGATTTCAAGGCCGAGGATGGCTCCGCGCTGCAGCGACTCGAAGGCGTCAAGCGGGTCGTCGGGCGCTTTATCGAAGCGCGCGAAGGCGATCGCATCTCGTTGATCGTGTTCGGTGAGAAAGCGTTTGTCCAGTCGCCGTTCACCGAAGATCTGCGCACTGTCCGCGAATTGCTCGAGGAAACCGAGGTCGGGATGGCAGGCCCGCATACGGTGATCGGTGATGCGATCGGGCTCGCGATCCGAACCTTCGAAGCCAGCGAGATTCAGGAGCGATTGCTGATCCTGCTGAGCGATGGCGCGGACACCGGCAGTCGTATGAGCCCGGTCAATGCAGCCGAGATCGCGGCCAGCAATGGCGTCGAGATCTATACGATCGCGGTTGGCGACCCAAAGGGCTCGGGCGACCAGAAAGTCGACATTGCCGCGCTCGAGGACATCGCCGCTCGCGCAAACGGCCGCTCGTTCTTTGCGGGCGATGAAGCGGGGCTCGCGAGAATCTATGCCCGAATTGACGAGATGTCTCCGCGCAATATCGAGACGATTTCCTTTCGTCCCCGTCAATCCCTTGGCCACTTTCCTCTCGCGATCGCTACATTGATTGGCCTGTTAGGCGCGAGTGGGCTTCATCTTCGATCTATCTTGCGGTCGTCGCCATGAATGAAATTCTCGACGTGTTCGCTTTCTTCCATTTTCTCCGACCCGGCTGGTTGGTGTGGGTGCCGGCGGCGGCGCTGCTCTGGTGGCACGTTCGAGTTCGCGCCGCCGGCCGACCGGATCCGCCCTCGGGATTGGCGCCCCATCTCGCGGCCGCACTCAGCGTCGGGAGGGAGAGTCGCCTGAGAATACTCGCGATCGATGGTGTCGCCCTGACGATCATTCTTGCGTCGCTCGCGACCGCCGGGCCGACGTGGAGTCGGGTGCCGAGTCCCTTTGTCACGCAGACGGCCCCTCTTGCTGTCGCGCTCGCGACTTCGGCGAGCATGCTCGCGGTCGACGTTGCGCCAAGCCGGCTGGAGCGAGCGAAGCAGAAAATCCTCGATCTACTCGATGCCCGGGTCGGTGCCCGGACTGCGTTGATTGCCTATGCCGGATCTGCGCATCGCGTCGTGCCGCTCAGCGAAGATCCCGAAGTGCTCAAACCCTTTGTCGAAGGTCTGTCACCTGAGGTGATGCCGAAGGACGGCCGCAACGCAACCGCCGCCCTCGAACTCGCGCGAGCAGCACTGCGTGACGAAACGGTGCCCGGCGCGATTCTCTTCATCCTCGATGAGTTGGACTCGGCCGATCTGCCCGCCTTCACGCGGCACGCGGAGCAGGGGGGTGTCGGGATCGTCTTCCACGCGATTGGTAGTTCGGACGAAACCCTTCGCTTGCTCAATCGTGTGCCGGGCAGTTCGGTCGTCGTCGTGACCCCGGATCGCTCCGATGTCAGGGCGGTCGAGCGGCGAGTCGCCTCGGCCTATCGCAACGCGCTCGCGAAAGACGATCGTCAGGAATGGGAGGATCGGGGATGGGTCCTGGCGTGGCCCGCCGCGCTACTTACGCTCGTATATTTTCGCCGCGGCTGGACGATGACCCTTGGCCTCTTCTTTGCGTTAGGCGTCCTGACGGGTGCTCCCGAGCCAGCGCAGGCGCAGGCAGAAGGATTCAGCGAAACGATCGAGCGCTTGTTGTTCACGCCGGACCAGCGAGGTCGTTTGGCCTTCGAAGATGGGCGCTTCGACGAGGCCGCGGAACTCTTCGAAGACCCGATGTGGAAGGGCTATGCGCTCTATTTTATCGGTCGCTACGACGAGGCCGCCGAGACGTTCACGCGCGTCGATACGTCCGAAGGAGGCTTCGCCAAGGCGATGGCGCTGTTGAGGGCGCGCGCGTACCGGCCGGCGATCGACGCTTTCGAGGCGGTCGTCGCCGGTGACCCGCAACATGCAGCTGCCGCGCACAACGCGAAAGTCGCCCGGGCCATTCTCGAATACCTGGAGTTGATGCGAGAGCAATCGGATACCGGCTCGGGCTCGGAGGGGGCGGATGAGATCGTCTTTGATGCCGAAAAGGAGGGAGGCACTGCGCAGACGATGGACGAGCGGGATCGAATCAAAATCGAATCCGCTGAACAATGGATGCGCAGCGTCGAGACGAGTACTGCGGATTTCTTGAGTATCCGTTTTGCGCTCGAAGAGATGAAGGCGGCGCCATGAGACGGAGTCAACGTTTGCCCGGGCTCGTATGCCTGCAAGTATTCCTTCTATATATTGGCTTCACTCCGTTCGCCGCGGCAGAGTCGACGGCCCAGCCCTTGCTGCGGGCGAGCTTCGAGAAGACGGTCGCTGTTCCCGGACAGACCCTGCTTCTCGAAGTCACGATCCTGGTCCCGACCTGGATGCCGAAGCCACCGGAATTCCCGATCTTCGATCTGCCCGACGTCAGCGTGCGCCTGCCTGAAGGTTCGTCGCGACCGACGATGGAACGTATCGACGGGGACACCTGGGCGGGTGTGTCGCGGACCTATCAAGTCTCGCCGCTCGTCGTCGGGCAATTCCGGCTGCCGCCTCAAATCATTCGAATCACCTATGCCGATCCGGAAACGCGTGCGCCGATCGTGGTCGATTTGCGGACCAGGGCGTTCGCCTTCGAAGGGCGTGCGCCCGCTGGTGCGGAAGGGCTCGATCCATTCATCGCTGCTGACACATTGTCACTCGGACAATCAATCGAGGGCGATCCGGAGAAGCTCGAGCCGGGCCTCAGCTTCACGCGTGTCGTGACCGCCCAGTTGACTGGGGCCTCGCCATTCTTCCTGCCGCCCCTCGTTCCGGTCTTTCAGGCGCCTGGCCTGGCGGCCTATCCGAAAGAACCCGCCATCACCGAAACCAGCCATCGCGGCATAACGACGGGAACGCGCATCGAAATTGTGACCTACGTCGCCGAGGCAGGTGGGCGCTTTCGCGCCGCGCCGATTCGATTGCGTTGGTGGAATCTCAGGACGAAGGCGATCGAAGTCGCGGAATTGCCCGCGCTGGCGATCACGTCTCGTGGGCCACCCCCGGTTGCGGTGTCGCCGCCGGTCGATTGGCGGGAATGGGCTCTCGGCCTCGCAATCGGCGTTCTGCTCGCGACTATTCTGGGCGTCGCCAGTCGTTGGCTGTGGCCTCGTTATGCTTTGCAACGTCTGCGTCGACGCGAAGCGCGACTGGCTTCAGAGGCTTTTGCCTTCGCGGGGGTCACGAAGGCCATGCAGGCCCGTCATTTCGGCGACGCCATTCGGGCCATTGAACTCTGGTCGATGCGCCTGCCGATCCGGTCGCAAGAGGACCGGTCCGGTTTGTTTGCGCCGCTCGATTCGCTGGGGGCCCAGTTCTACGGACGCGACGGTCAGGCGCCTTCGAGCGGGGATTGGTCCGAGGCGCTCGCGGCGCTACGGCGTGAACGAAGTGAATGGCTCGCCAAGGCCCGCGATCGAAAGGCCGGCGGGGTCCTGCCGGCGCTCAATCCAGAGTCGACGCTCGTTCGTTAGGCGAGAGCGAAGCGAATCCCGCGTCAGCCGACCTACGTCGACGGTTGGCCATGATCGCGAGTCCGGCCGCGATCAGAATTGTCGTGCCAGGCTCTGGTACGACAAATGTCCTTCCCGTTTCGACACCGACCAGATCGAGGAATCCGAGCACACCATCGACCTCGATGGGGATCGAAGCCTCAATTCGCGCGGCGCCCGGCGTGCCCAGATTAAAGACGGGCAGGAAGCTGAGGCTGAGCAGGGCTGGGCCGACATCGGAGATCGGGAAGCCCAGGGACGAGCAGCCCGCGCCCGTGCAGCCGAGGACGATGTCGAGATCGACCGCTAGTCCGTCTGCGAATTCGCCGCCTGTCAGCGTGCCGCTTGTCAGCGTTCCGACGAGCGAACTTGATTGGTCAACGGCGTAGTTTCCATCGATCTGGGCCGCACCGAACACGTCCTTCGACACGGTCCCGGCCACGGTCAATCCATCGAGGACGAATCGTCCCCCCGGTACGAATACGCCGGGCGCGGTGGCCTCGACCGAAATCGTTGCACTGCCGACGTCGAGGGTGCCGTCCGGGGGTGTGACAATCGTGCCCCCAAGCAGGGTGAAAGCGCTTTCGGATCTGAAGTCGAAGTCGATCTGCTCGCGACCCTGCGCGAGAGCGGAGCCAGCATCGAATAGCGACAGGCCAACTCCAGCAAGCAATAGTAGGCGGATGACGAGGTCAGGGAAGACAAATTCGCAGCGCCGCGGATTTCGGCTCTTTCGCATACGAAGCGCCTCGTTTCCTTCGCTTTGTGTTTCGAACGGCATCATGGGACCTCTTGACCCTCCCCTTACTAAGGACGTGGTGATTATAGGCGGAATGTGGCGGGCAAATTCAAGAAAGTCGGAGAAAGCGCATTCCGTGCGGGTTGTGGACCATTTTGCAAAATTGCTGGACGCGGCCAGGGCCTCTCCTGATAGAATGAACAGCCAGCTTCAAATCGAAACCAAAGGAAAATGCATGCGCCATCCCCTTCTTCGGACCGCCCCCGCCTGGATCGCCGTAGCGCTTGCGATCCCGCTGCTCGCCTTCACCTGTCAGCCCTTTCCGACGATTACGATCCACTCGCCTACGGTGCTCGAGCAGGTCGCGGACTGCGAGGTCGAGCTGAGCTTTGAGCTCGTCGGGCTCTTCGAGGGAGCGCCGGACGTCCTGCTGAATTTCTCCGCGATCTCTGTTCCCCTCGTCGAGGGGCCGCTGGGAACGTTCACCGCACGCTTCGGACCCGATGACGGCCTCGCGGCCAACAACCTGATTCTCGTCAAAGCCGTCCGCGTGCTCGACGGCGAAGAACTCACGCAGGGCGTGTCCTTCGGTTACGTGCCGCGGGCGAGCGCACGGATCATCTCCGATGCTTCGGATCTGATCACGGGGCCGCTCGGTCATAGCCAGATCGGCGACTACCTACTCGAGAGCTGCAAGGCGCGCTTCGTGGTTCAGGCTGTCGGGCAGCGCGACCTCTATAGCGTGGGCCAATACGGCGGGAACCTGATCGACGCGGAATTGAAAGGGCGGCCGGGAATCGACAACTTCATCGAGATCGCGCCGATGGTGAATATCGAGACCGTCTTGAATCCCCAGGTCGCGGTCATCGTCAACGATGGCGCGGACGGAAATCCGGCCATCGTCCGAACCTGTGGCCCCGATGATCTACTCGACTTCGTGAATCCCTCGACGCTCGTCACGGCGCCCTTCACGTTTCCGGCGGGCGCCAACGATCTCGATCAGACGATCGAAGGCTGTACGGACTTCCAGCTCGGCGCGCGCGACACCTATATCAGGATGGAGACGATCATCACGAATGTGGGCACGACCGATCCCGTGGACGTCTTCGTTGGTGATTGGTTGAACCCCGGTGGTGAACTCGATCTGATGCTGACGCCGAACGCGGGTGTCGGTGCCGCGCTGACGGCGAATGTCGGCACGATGGCCTTTCATGGAATCGGTGAGGCCAGCGGTGTCGACTACGCCTATACGACGACCACGCTTCGTCCGGGCAGCTATCTCGTGACCAGCGGTGTCATCACGGTGCTCTACAACCGCAGCGCGTTATTCGCGCTGATTGGATTGACCGATGCGAATACGCTCGCGGCTGGTCAGAGCCTGAGGATGATTCGCCATGTTGGAGTCGGGCCCGGGAGCGCCTCGACGGCCGTCGATCTGGAGGTTGCGATCAAGGGACTTCCGAATGCCGAGATCGAAGGCTGCGTGACGGTGGCGGGTGTGGCGGCGCCTCTTTCCAAGGTGACGGTCGGTGTTTTCGATGGGATGGGCGCACTGACGGATCTTCGAAGTCATTTTACGACCGATGAGGCCGGTTGCTATGCCGGTCGTGTACCACTTCGGGGCGGCGCGGCCGTGCTCGGTGTCGTCGCGGGTCGGCATGGAACGCCCTATCAGGGCGGTGCGCCGGCGCCGCCTCCGGTGCTACTCAACTTCGTTCCGGGCGCGACGGAGGTCGTCGATTTCGATCTTCCAGAGACCGGTTCACTTTCGGTGAGTGTGACCGACGCGTCGGATTCGGCGTTGCCCGCTCGAATCACGGTGGTCGGATTCGACGCCAGCCCCGAAGTCTTGATCGCTGGACCTGCCGTCACCGGCTTTGGCAGTTCGACCCTCGCTTTGCTGAACGATCCCGGGGATCGAATGCCCTTTGGCCTCGTAGACGTCGTCTATACGGGTGCTGACGGGGCTGCGACCTTCGATCTCGAGCCGGGCGTCTACCAGATCTATGTCAGTCGTGGAAGCGAGTATTCCACCAGCGATCAGCAGGTGACAATCGTCGCCGGCGCCCCGACGGTCTTGGCCACCCAGATCGTTCGAGTCCTCGATACGGCCGGTTTCGTTTCCTCCGATTTTCATGTGCATGGCATCAACTCCGCAGACTCGCGTGTGACACACAAGAAACGAGTCGAGGGCTATGCGGGGGAGGGCGTGGACAATATCGTCATGACCGATCACCACGTGCACACGGATCTTGATCCAACGATCGCCGATCTCGGCCTCACGAATTGGGTGAGTTCGACAGTCGGAGAGGAAATCACGACTTTCGACTACGGACATTTCAACGGTTATCCCTTCACGGTCGATGCCGATCGGGTCTCGGGGGGGTCGACGGATTGGGCACAGGCCGCCGCGCCCGGCGCGGACTTTCCATCGGCCGGCGCCTTCAACGCCACGCCGGCTGAAATATTTTCCCTCGCGACGACGGGTGCGACCGCGACCGCGGACACGACCGTCCAGGTGAATCACATCAATTCGCATTTCACACCACTCGAAATCGACACCAGCCTGGTTCCTCCGAGCGATGGTCTCGACGCGGCAGCCCGTCTCGAACGACGAATCGGTGCGCCCGTCTCGACGAATCTTTTCTTTCCGTTTCCGGCGCTCGAACTCTGGAACGGGGACGCTCGGCAGAGCCAAAGCCAATTCCTCGGTTCGCGGCTCGGGATCTGGTTCAACCTTCTCAATCAGGGAATCGAGACGACGTTCATCGCCGACACCGATTCGCATCGCTTCTCGAATCTCAGCGCGGCGGGCGCACGGACATGGACCGCGGCCGGAAGCGGAAGCGACGAGGCGGGGTCGGTGGATGACGGCGAGGTGGCGAATATGGTCGACGCCGGGAAGGCGACGGGGGGTCAAGGCGTATTTGTGACTACCGTTCTTCGGTCGACCGACGGGGGCGGAAGCACGGCGGATCTCAGCCGAGATGGTTCCACCCATATGATCGATGCCTCGGGAAATGTGACCTTGGATATTCGGGTCCAGGCGCCGCTTTGGGCTCCCTTTGATCGCATCGAGATCTACGCCAACGCGACTACGAATGTTGTCGACCCTGCCAATCCCTATTCCTATGGAGCGACGCCTTCGTTGGTCCTATTCGAAGGGGACTGTGATGAATCGACGACAGGCGACGGGGACTTCGATGTCTCGGTCGTGAACGTGGCCGCGATCCCCGGTGCGGATCGGCTTGAAGCCGTCGTGACCGTTCCCTTCTCGGGGCTCGCCGAAGACACCTGGTTCGTCGTGGTCGTCAAGGGAAGCGATGGCGTCTGCGCGCCGATGTTTCCGGTCTTCCCGAAAAATCTCGACACGTCGACTAACACGGTCCTCGCTGATCTTGTCGACGGCAATGTCGGGGAGTCGGGCGTGATGGCGCTTGGTGTGACGAACGCACTCTATTTCGACGCTCCCTGACTCAATGGCACGGTCCATTTCGATTCGAAGATTCGGCCTTCGGCAATCGGCGCTGGTCCTTGCGCTCGTCTTCGCGCCGCTGAGACTGGCGACGTCGGCTGAGAGCGGGGTCGTTGCCGCCCTCGAAGAAGCGGCGATCGTTGTCGTCGGCGAGGTCGTTTCCGTCACCGGACTCGCGCATGCTGGATATCTGGCCGAGCTCGAGATCGAACGGTCGTTTCGTCGTGACGCATCGATCGGGAGTTCGGATTCCGCCAAGGGCACTTCCAGAATCGTCGTAGCGTGGGAGGAACCGGCTCCCTCACTCCCGCCGCGGTTCTCGGAGGGGCGACGTGTTTTGGTCGCGTTGGTCTCGCTTCCGACTGCCTCGATTTGGCGGCTTCGGATTTCCGATGACGAAGAGCGGGCGGGTCTGGTCGGTTTGGCTGGGGGCGGGGAAGGATATCTGCTGCGGCCGGCCGCAGGAGAACTCGACGTGATCGAACACTATCTGGCGCTGGATGAGCCCGCGCGGCGCGGCGATGCCGGCATTTTTCTTCTGTCTCGACTTTGCGTAGTAGGCCAACCCAGGCTGGCGACAGATGCGGCGCAGAGACTGAAGGACGAAGAGGCTTTGGCGGATCATGTCACGCCCGCTGCCGCACGGGCGATCGTGGATGCGTTGCTGCTTCCCGAGCGGAAGGAGATCACACGGCGGCTTCTCGATGCGATCCAGGTCCATCGTCCGACGCTACTTCGCCCGGTCCTCGAGGCGCGAATTCGGCAGCACGAACCCGACGTGCCTGTGATTCTCTTTTCGGCTCGAGCCGCGCTCGATGGCGAACTCGACGGCGCGACGATCGAACGGCTTCTCGTATCCGCCGACCCCGCGGCAAGAGAGGAGGCCGCAGCGCGGGCCGTGGGTAGGGGCGCACGCGACTGGCTTCGCGATCTGGCGCGAAGCGATAGCGCGCCGCGTGTGCGTGCGGCCGCGCTGCGGCGGCTCGCTCGACTCGACGGCTTGGCAGCGACTTCCGATCTGATCTCTGGGTTGGACGATCCCGAGCCGTCCGTGCGGCTTTCGGCAGCCGAGGCGACGGCGGGCCTGGGGGCCGAGGCTGTCGATCCACTTCGAGAGCGGGCGTTGCGAGGTCAGTCAGCGGGGGCGCAAGCGGCGGTCGCCGCGCTCTCCTTGATGGGCTCGGAAGCGATCGTTGCCCTGATGGAAATCGCGGCGGAGCATCCGGATGCCGGAATGCGAACGATTGCGGAGGTCGCACTCGGGCGGCCGGTAGGCGACCAACACTGAAGATCAATCACGAGCCAGGCGGTAGCGGTAGCCATTCCTGGTTCGGTCGATCTGTTCAAATCGCTCGCAGGCCTTCAGGCAATAGGCCAGTCGTTGTGCTTCATCGCGCGTCATGACTCCGGTCGCGGCCAGGTCGGCAGTCGTAAATGGGTCGGGCAGTCCGTCTGGGACGAGTCGCATCAGATCTTCGACCGTTCGGAAGCGATGGGTTTCGAGCACTTCTTCGAGGGTTCGATCCGTCGTGCGGAAGCCGCCGCGACCCCGTCGCGCGCCCGGATCCTTCACCTGGTGTTTGGCGACCCGGACGAGTACAACTTCCAATTCGAGATTCGGGTGATCGAGCATGGTGGGAATGCTCACGAGTTCATCAAAAAGGGAGTAGATACTTCCGCGTTTGGGCGAGCGCCGAGGCCGTGCGCCCTCTTTGCAGAGCACGCTCTCGATGGCGATCGGATGGACGAGCAGGATTCTTCGCGCCGACAAGAGACGGTCCAGCTTGTTGCCCATGGCAGCAAAGGATCCCGTCTGGATTTCGATCAAGAGTTCATCCGGCTCGTCCAGGGCGCGAACGATATCGATCACGAAGCCCTCGATCGGGACTTCAAAGCGATCGCCACCGACGGCGTACTGCGCTTTCAAGGCCGCATGGAGCGAGCCTTCATTGAGCGTTCCGATATGAGGTAAGGGAAGGGCGGCATCCGATGGCCCGTCGGCCGGCCGCGAGGCTGGCGACGGGGAAGCCGCCCGTTTCTTTGACGCGCGACTCAAGGACGACCGCTGTCCGACCTACCAGGGATGCACGCGTACAGGCAGTTTCTCGAATCCCTTGACGAAGCTCGACCGCACGCGAACGGGGTCCCCCACGACTTCGACCTCACGGTAGCGGCCGATGACTTCCTCCCAGAGAATGCGTAGCTGCATTTCCGCTAGACGGCTGCCGACACAGAAATGAACACCCCAGCCAAAGGAGAGGTGCTGGCGGACATTCTTGCGGTCGATCAAGAATTCGCTTGCGCGGTCGATCACGGTCTCGTCTCGATTGCCGGAGACGTACCACATTACGACCTTGTCGCCTTTCTTGATCTGCTGTCCGGCAAGCTCCGTGTCACAGGTGGCCGTTCGGCGCATATGCGCCAGCGGGGTCTGCCAACGAATCATCTCGCTCACCATGTTCGGGATCAGGGATTTGTCGTCACGTAGCTTCTGATACTCCTTGGGATTCTCGTTCAAGGCGAGGACGCCGCCGCTGATCGAGTTCCGCGTCGTGTCGTTTCCGCCCACGATCAAGAGCACCAGCATGCCGAGATATTCCATCGGGTTCATGCTCTTCGTGGCCGCACCATTGGCCAACGCCGTGATCAGGTCGAGGCGGTCGGTTTGCGGGTTGTTCTCGCGCTCTTTCCAGAGCGCGGTGAAGGCCTCGAGACATTCGAGCAAGGCGGCCCTGCCTGTGTCTTCGTTGAGGCCCATCGATTCCAGCAACTCCGGGCCCGCGGTCGCGATGTCCGACCAATAGGTGAGCTTGCGTCGTTGCTCGTAGGGGAAATCGAAGAGCGTGGCGAGCATGCCGGTCGTGAGTTCAATCGAGACACGGTCGACCCAATCGAAGGTTTCGCCGATCGGCAGGCCGTCGAGAATCTCGATGACGCGCTCCCGGATCAAGGGTTCGAGTCGCTTCAGGTTTCGCGGCGCCGCAACCGGCTGGACCACGTTTCGTTGCGCGAGATGCTCGGCACCGTCCATCGAAATGAAGCCGGTCTCGAGAGGGAACTCCGGATCGGGGTCCTGTATGACGATGCTGCGCGCGGAGGAAAAGGTCTTGGGATCCTTCTCGACCTGCACGATGTCGTTGAAGCGAGTCACCGACCAGAACGGCCCAAATTCGCTTTGCGCGCAATAATGAACCGGGGCTTCTTTGCGCAGCCGCTCGAAATATCCCCACATCGTATTGGTCGAGAAGAGTTCAGAATCCGAGACGTCGATCTTCTCCAACGGAATCGAGTAGGGATCAGCACCGGCTTGTCCCAAGGAGGGCGGGGCAGCTGGGGTAGCTGGGGTAGTTGGGGTTGTCTCGGCTGTGTCGACGGCTTGGCTCATGGATTGGGCTACTCCGGGGCGCAGTAGATGGGGTTGAATGGGCGGCGACCAGAGAGTATCGCCTTTCGGTGTCTTGGAAACGAGGAATTTTCGGGATCGATAAGCCATCGAAGGAGGCGCCGATCGAGGGCCAGAGGAGGCGCATGGACTGCTCCTCGCCGAGGCGCAACCTGGCCCTTCGATTCTGAAACCAGGCCGAGCGGGCGTCTGGCGAAGTTCCGGTGGAAGCGCGGTGCGTTATGATCGCCAGCCGAGGGCCGGTTGAGTCCTCGGCTGCAGTCGAGTGCTTGCGGCGTACGCAATCGAGCTCAAGGAGAACAAGTGATGTCCGAACTGGCCGATCGCATCACGGCAAAATTCGAGAAATTGAAACAGAAGCGAGACGAGCTTCAGGTGCAATTGGATCTCGGCAAGATGGAAGCCGCCGACGCCTGGAACGCGCTCGACGAGCGATGGGGCGAGGTCGAAACGAAAGTTCGCGAAATCGAGCAACAGGGACAGGAGGCGGCGGAAGATATTCAGGACGCTGCGGAACTGCTACTCGATGAGATCCGGGAAGGATTCGAGAAGCTGCGAAAGCTGATCTGATGTTTGCTGGGACGTGGACTTTCCTTGCTGGCTACGTGTGCGGCCGACTAACACGGTGACCATGAAGATTGCAGATCGCGTGACCGTTCGAATCCTCCTCATGATCGCCTTGATGGCGCCGGTCATGGCCGACGCGGACAACGTGCCCGAAGATGAGGAAGCGATCCACAGCGCCTCGGCCGTTGTTGAGATTCCGATCTCCGAGATCACCGCCGAAGCAGGCCATACTGTCCGAACGTTGCGAGAGTTGGCTGGTACGCTCTCTGAGAGCCGGCTCTACTCGGAGGTCTCGGAAGCACTTCCCGGCGTCACGGAAACGATCGATCGACAAGCGGCGAGGGCGGACGAGACGATCGAGGGCGCTTCACTGAAGACGCTAAACGGCCTTCGATCCGAATGGACCTCGCTTGCGGGAGCCCTGCGCGATTGGCGAAAGGCGCTTGCCCTTCGGTCTGCCGAAGTCGGGGCCGCGATTGATAAGCTCGATACACTCAACCAGATCTGGACCCTGACGAGCGAAGTCGCAAAGGAAAAGGGCGCTTCGCAGGTGATCGTCGATCGGATTCTTGTCGTGCTCGGCAAGATTGAGGAGACTCGAGATTCGGCTGGCGCGCGACAAACCAAGCTCTTTACGCTGCAGACAGCAGTGGCCGCGCAGTCCAGCCGCACCGATGGCGCCCTGGCTCTACTCGAAGACCTGCGACAGCAGGTCATTCGTCGTATTTTTGAACGTAACGGCGCGCCGATCTGGGCCCCGCAGCTGCTCGCGCAACTCGCTGACCAGGTCGATGGATCCCGGGTTCGTACGACCGCCGTCGCCGAAATCGCAAAACTACGCAATTTTGTGACTAGACAATGGGGCGGATTGCTCTTTCAGGCGGGATTCTTCGCGCTGCTCTTGTTCCTGCTCTTTTCAGCCCGAAGGCGCGTGCGTCGTCGCACGGATGACGAAGTGGGTCTCGCTGAAGTCGCGGACGTCTTCGAGCTTCCGATCTCGATTGCACTGCTCATCGCGATCTCGTCTTCGTTCTGGCTCTTTCCACATATTCCACAAGCCGTTGGCCAGATTCTTGGGGCTGTGGCCCTCGTCCCGACCGTTCTACTGCTACGTCGTTTTACGGCGAAAGCGCTCTATCCGTTGCTCAATGCCCTGGTCATCTTCTATTTCATCGATCGACTGCGACAGCTCGCCCTGGTTCTGCCAACCCTCTCTCGCGCCATATATTTGCTGGAGATGATCGGGGGAATTGTTTTCCTGATCTGGCTGTTGCGGCCGGCTCGAATTTCAAGAATTCCCAACGCAATCGCCGGAACATGGACACTGCGGGCCATTGGGCTGGCGATGCGAGTGGCCCTGGCTCTCTTCCTGGCTTCGCTCTTTGCCGATGCGACCGGCTACAGCCAGCTGGGACGTCTACTGGGCAACTCCGTACTCGAGAGCGCGTACGTTGGTATCGTCGCCTCCGCGGCCGTTCAGATCTTTGACAGTCTCGTGACCTTCCTCTTGCGTGTTCGGCCGCTGGGCTCCTTGCGGTTGGTGCGACGTAGCCGACATGCGATTCGTCGAAGAATCCATCACGTGATTGTCGTCGTCTCGACCGGTTTCTGGGTGTTGGTGACGCTCGACCTGCTAACGATCCGCCGTCCCTTGCAATCCGCGTTGCATAGCATGCTGACCGCCCAGCTCGAAGCCGGTTCGATCGCGCTTTCGATCGGTGATGTCGCCGCCTTCGTGTTGACGATCTGGTTGGCGTTCCAGATTTCGCGCTTCGTGCGATTTGTCCTCGAAGAGGACGTCTATCCCCGTCTGAGCCTTTCCCGTGGTGTCCCCTACGCCGCCTCCACGCTGACGCATTACGGAATTCTTCTACTGGGTTTCTTTCTCGCTGTGGCGGCGACGGACGTCGACCTGGACCGTTTCGCCTTCGTGGCCGGCGCATTCGGCGTTGGAATCGGGTTCGGGCTCCAGAACGTAGTGAACAATTTCGTGTCGGGTCTGATTCTCTTGTCAGAGCGGCCGGTTCAAGTCGGTGACACGATCGAGGCTGGAAACGCCCTGGGCGAGGTCAAACGAATCGGAATCCGCTCGAGCACGGTACGCACATGGGACGGTGCGGAATTGATCGTGCCCAACTCGGAATTGGTTTCGGAGCGCGTCATCAACTGGACCCTCTCGGATCGCCAACGCCGGATGACCGTCCCGGTAGGTGTCGCCTACGGAACAGATCGTCGACTGGTCCTCGAGCTTCTGAGACAGGTCGCGGTCGACAACGAAGACGTACTCGAGCACCCGGCGCCCGCTCCACTCTTTCGTGGTTTTGGCGATAGCTCCCTCGACTTCGAGTTGCGGGCCTGGACGGACTCACTCGAAAAATTCATCCAGGTGCAAAGCGATCTCTCTGTCGCGATCAGCTATGCGCTCGATGAAGCTGGGATCGAAGTTCCCTTCCCGCAGCGCGACCTGCATCTGCGCAGCATCGATGAGGGGGCCATTCGAGGGCTGAGGCCTTCGGGCGATGAAGGATGACGAGGAAGCGGGTCGCCTAGCGAGTATTCGATCGAGGCCCGTTCCGCTCGTTTCGTGATCCATACGGTCTATTCTTGGAATCGATCGAGTTGTGGATTCGAATGGATGGACCTAGATTCGAACCAAATTGCGTGGATGGAGAACGTTGATGAATGTCGAAGCCAGGCTGCTGATCGACGGCGAATTGGTCGCTGCGAGTGGTGGTCGTACATACCCGAACATCAATCCGGCCACCGAACTTGAGATCGGGCGAGCGCCGGATGCGAGCGCGCAAGACATGGAGCGTGCCATCGCGGCGGCTCGGCGAGCCTTCGACGAGACGGATTGGAGTCGCGACCTGGCATTTCGTGCGCGCTGTCTGCGCCAGTTGCAGGCGGCCCTCGAGAAGCATCGAGAGGACCTGCGCGCTCAGATCGTCGCAGAGGTCGGTACGCCCATCCAGCTCACCTACGCCGTTCAACTCGACAGCTGTATTCAGGACATGACCTGGGACATCGAGTGTGCGGAAAAGTATCAGTGGGAGCGTGAGTTAGGCGAGCACGTATTCTTCGGGATCAAGAGCCGAAGGCGGGTGCGGCGCGAAGCGGCCGGTGTCGCCGGACTCGTCACGCCCTGGAATTTCCCTTTCATGCTCAACCTTTCAAAGCTCGTCCCAGCACTGATGGCGGGTTGCACCGTCGTTTTGAAGCCTGCCCCAGATACACCGTGGAGTGCTTGTTCGATCGGTCGGCTCGTTGCCGAAGAGACGGATATTCCGGCCGGCGTTTTTAACGTGATTACGGCTGCGAACCCCGCGGAAGTCGGAGACATACTGACCGGCGATCCGCGTGTCGACCTGGTGAGTTTTACGGGATCGACCGAAGTAGGAAAGCACATCATGCGTCGCTGTTCGGACGGATTGAAGCGCGTCTTTCTTGAACTCGGCGGCAAATCGGCTCAAATCCTGCTCGACGACGCTGACTTTGGCTCGTTGGCGTTTTCAGGCATGAGCGTTTGCATGCACGCGGGGCAGGGCTGTGCGATCTCGACGCGACTCCTGTTGCCACGCTCTCGCTATGACGAAGGGGTGGAGCGAGTGAAGGCCTCCTTCGAAGGTGTTGCCTACGGCGACCCGACCGAGATGGGAAATTCGATGGGCCCCTTGATCAGTGCGCGCCAACGTGATCGCGTCCTCGGCTATGTTGAG
>CAZMFM010000035.1:0-46741 GCA_964565565.1 uncultured Spirochaetaceae bacterium
TTCGAGCAACTCGGGGGTCGGCTCGAGTTGGTATTGCGAGAGCAGTCGCGCGGCGATCCAATAGCGACGTGGTGCAACCTCGAAGGGATTGGGAGTCGTATGCGCGAGGTCGAGCTGGTCCTGTTCGAATTTCCCGCGCGCGCCACTCGGGTCGCACCACTGCTCCTGGCTGGGCCGGAAGGCGAAGGCCAGCGGACTCAGGCCGAAACCGAGCAGCATCTCTTCGAGGCGGTTGGCACCAAGGGGAAAGAGATCGATTGGTCCGCTCGTCGTCGCAACCGTCAGACGTCGTGTATCGCTCGCTGTGACGACTGCGCGGGGCAGGACGCGGAGGAGTTCCGTCACATCCGCCTCGCACAGGAAAGAGCGCGTCCGCGCCGTGTCGTTCCCCTCGTCGGCCGGTGTTCGGGAGTCGGCTTGCAGCGTATCGAGCAGGCCCTCGCCCTGTTGCCAGGTCGCGATGCCTCGGTCTTCGAGGCGACGGCAGATTTCGTTGGGCGTGCGCAGCGGTGGAGTCGACAAGGGCTGCCTTTCAGGGGCTCCAGCAAGAGGAATGGCGCCGCGCCCTCGTGCCGCGGGTGAGGCGGGTTCGGAGGCGGCGAGTGTAGAGCGGGTCTTCGTTGTTTTCAGGAACGTGCAGACGGGTGGCAGTCTATTGCACTTGCGTCCGGCGCGCGGCCAGACTTCACGCTGGGTGCTCGATGCATGATCGAATTGAACCCAGCCCTTCGCATGCATCGCCAGAAACTTTTCGCGGATCGTGGGATGAGCGCTCAAGGTCGCGACGGATTTTTCCGACTCCAAATTCTAGGATGGCAATCGATCACACTTCACGACTCGAAGACTTTCGGCCAGGGGTCGCTGGCAGGCAGCTGTTGGCGGGGCAGGGCCGATGAGCACGGGTTCGGAGTTCGCTGATAGACGCCCCTGCGGTGAAGAGTCGAGAGCGGACGAAAAATTCGTCCGCATCCTCTTCATCGAAGAGCGAACGGATGTCGCCGACGAGGTGCGCGGATCGCTTGGGCGCGCGGGTCGAGGCTCTTTCGAAGTCGTTTGTGAGACGAATATGATCGAGGCCGTCGCCCAGATCGAGGGCGACCGTTTTGATCTCCTGCTGCTCGATCTCTCGTTGCAGAATGTCGAGCGATCGACGGCGATCGAGCTGGCCAACGATCTTGCCCACCATCTGCCGGTCGTCGTCCTGACCGGAACCGAGCTGCTCGGCGAGCCCGACGCGAATCTCCGCAAGAGTCTCAAGACCTGCATCGAGCGTGCGGACATTCCCGGCCGATTGCTTTCCGCAATCCGCCACTCCCGGCGCCTGGGAACCGGCTCGATGACCCCGCTCTTCTGTCGCATCGATGGGCTCTGCGGCTAGCCGCAGAGCCAGGCTCCCGTATCCAGTCGTTCCTCGTCCGTTAAGCTCGCGAGATGCCATCGCTTCGCTTTCGCTCGCCCGGCCGCCCGGCACCGCTCGGTCACTGGCTGGCCGTTCTCCTGCCGGGTATCGATCGTTCGACTCGCAGGCGATGGGTGGAAGAGGGCCGGGTGCGGATCGACGGTCGCGCGGCGGATCGCCCGGGCCTTGATTGCCCCGCCGGCGCTCGCGTCGAGGTCGTCGACCTGTCGCCGGGCCAACTGGTCGTTTGCTTCCCGCAATCGCCCTGGCCGGCCGGATTGCATTCGCGATGGCTGGGGTTGATCGATGATCCCCCATGGCCGAGTGGCCTCCTGCGCATGGAAGAGAAGCCAGAGGTCGCGTTCACGGTCGGCGAGCGACGCGACGGGCTTGCGTGGGTTCGCCTGGATGGGCCTGGGTCTGAGGCCGAGACGATCTGCGAATTGTTGGCCGACGCGGGCATGCCCTTGGTCGGGGATCTGTTGCGGGGCGGGCTCGGTGCGTCCGGCGGTGTACGATTGGTCGCATTGGAAGCAGCGGATGAACGGGAACGAGCCGCTGGCTGCGAAGTTGAAACGTCGGCCGCGATCGAGTGGCCCGATGAGCCCGCCTGGTGCCAAGAGGTTTTGACCGAGCAGGGCGCGACCTCGCCTTCACTGCAGGTTTCCGACGAAACCGCCCGGGCGGTCCGCAAGCATCACCCCTGGATCTTGCCCGATGCGTCGAGCGATCCGGCGACGCGCTTTGCGCCCGGTACGCGAGTGCGGATCGTTTCGCGCGAGCAGCGGGTCTTGGCCTGGGCGCATATCGAAGCCGAGCCGCGCCTGGCGGCGCGCGTCTGGGCGAGCGGCGAGAAAGCGCTGGGTTCGAGGCCGCTTCCGTCGATCGAGGCGCGTGTTGCGCGTGCGCTGGCTCGACGCCGGGCATTGCTCGATGTGCAGGACAAGCCGCGGACCGATGCCTTTCGCTTGATTCATGGGGAAGGAGATGATCTACCCGGATTGATCGTCGATCGCTTGGGCCCGCTCTTGCGCGTCCTGGTGACCGGTCGCGCCAGCGATCAGATTCGCGAGCGCGCGATCGCCGCCTTGAGCGCGCAACTTCCGGTGACACCGGAGGGCGAGCAGTGGAGCATTCTCGAATTGCTTCATCTGCGCAGCCCGGGTTCCTTCCTGCCGGATCGTGTTCGTTGGATCGCCGGGGGCCTCGAACAACTCGCCGAGCAGGAGGGTGTGGGCCTCGAGGGCAATGGGTTTTGCGTCCAGGAACGGGGTCTGGTCTACGGCATCGATCCGGGTTGGGAGTCGCCGCGAAGCGTGCGCCCGGGCTACGGGCTCTTTGTCGACCAGCGAGAGAATCGCGCGCGTCTCGATCCGTTTGCGGCGCGCGGCGGCCGATGGCTGAACCTCTTCGCGCACACCGGCGCCTTCAGCGTGTCGCTGCTCGCGGCTGGGGCATCGCAGGTGACTTCGGTCGATCTCTCCGGCGCGTATCTCGAGCGACTCGAGACGAATCTCTTGCGGAACCGCGAGCAGGGTGTCGACCCAGACCGCCATACCTCGGTTCGCAGCGAGGGTCGGCGCTTTCTCGAGAAGCTCGACTCCGGGGAGCGCTTCGCCGGCATCGTTTTGGATCCGCCGACGGCGGCGGCGGCCGGTCGCCACTTCTGGTCGATGCAACGCGATCTCGAGCCCGTCCTGCGGCGATGCGTGGAGTGCCTGGCCGCGGGTGGGGTCTTGCTCGTGACCCAGAACCGCAGTGGCCCAGCCCTCGGTCTGGATCGCGTCCTCGAGCGCGCCGCCGGTCGGGGGCATCGTTCGATTGCCCGCCTCGAGGCGGCGCCCGCCGGCGCGGATCATCCCATGCGCCCTGAATTCCCGGAGGGAGACCCCTTCGAGGGTTGGCTGCTCGAAGTCGATTGAGTGAAGCCTGGGGCCGATTCCGGTTGATCGCTCCGCCAAGCAGGACAAATCGAATCAGAAATGTTCGTTTTTTTACACTTTTGTTTTAGAAACGAGGTGTAAAGGCCTCAATATTTCAAATTTGGTCTGACACAAACTGCGCTGTGTCACCACTCCTAAGCATCCTCGGGAAGCTTTCTCAGCTTCGCGGGGTCCCGGTTTGATCAGAGCGGGTACGTCTGGGAAGAGCTTGTGAACCTGTTTAGTAGAGGCAAGAGGTAGTTGAGATGCGACGGATGAACTCAAATTGGATGAAGCCCGCGATCGCGAACTGTGCGACGACGTGTGCGCTGATGGCAGGTCTGTTCCTGCTCGCCGTCGCGCCGGCTTCGGCCACCCCCGCGAATTTCGCGAGCAGCGGCTATGGCTTCGACGCGGTTGGGCTCGAAGGTCTTCCGGTCGGTACGATCGATGACAACGTTCCCTTCCTTCTGGCTGGTGCGCCCAATCCGGCGCTGCCGATTGCGGTCGAGCTGCTGGGCTCCCAGGACATCTGCATTCTGGTCGGATCGTCGAATGCTTGCCAGGTCGATGCAGCGGGTGTGACGGGCAATTTTTCTGCCTTGGTCTCGCTCGAAGTCAATGTCATCGATCCGACGCTGACAGGTCCCTTCACCTTGTTCCTGAATAGTCTGACCGCCGATCCGGCGTACGACCTCGCGAACGTGACGATCGAACTGGATGGATTCGCGCCAATGGGTCTCGATACTTCGGCCGTGCCGGTCTTTGCTTCCCGCTACGACGGGGCTTTTGATCCCTTCGTTCACGTCGAATATCGGACGACGGATGGCCTCACGGTGCTGGCCAATTATGTTGGGTGGACCGTCGAGGACGGTGACATCGTGACCTTCCGCTACGACGTGGTGGGTGGGTCCATTGAAGGCTTTGCACCGCAGCTGAGTGCCAATGCGGCGCCGGTTGTCGTTCCAGAGCCCGGTGCTGCCCTGTTGATGGGGCTCGGTCTCGGAGGTCTTGCTCTGGCCGGCGGTCGCCGGCAATAAAGCATTACCAATCACGTGTATCCTGTCGTTGAGGAGTGGGCGACGGGTCGGCCTCGGGTCACACGTAGACTGTTGTTGACAGAGTCGAGAATGGTGACCGGTTCAGGACTGTTTACCTTGCCGGTTCAGGACTGTTTACCGGTTCAAGACTGTCTACCGGTTCAGGATTGTTTACCGGTTCAAGACTGTTGATCAGCTCGACCAGTCAAAACAGGAATTTTTTGGGGGAAAGAGTGCATACGCTCCGGCTGGCAATCGCCGCGCTGCTCATCTTCGGATGGGGAATCGCAGGCGCAGCTTTCGCAGACGACGTAGATGATGAGGTGGGCGGCGCAATCGCGGCGGCCAACGCGGGTCGTTGCGACGAGGCCTTTCGCGCGCTTTCGGGCAGTGACGGCCTCGAAAGCCGTGCGCGGCTGTTGGTCGCGCAATGTCGTATTCGCGCCGGCCTCTACCCGGAAGCCATCAACGACCTGGAGCGGATTCGCGGAGCCCGGGACCTGACGCCGGTGCAGGTGGGTGATGTCGAGCTGTATCGTGCGGTCGCCCTCTACCATCTCGAACGCTACACGGAAGCGTCCGCCGCCCTTGCTACAGCCGACGGACTGACTGGCGAAGAAGCCCAACTCCAGCTCTATCGCGGTCTGATCGCGCTTCGAAACGGGGACAACGATCGCGCTGCGCCGGCACTCGAGTCGGCGGCAAGATTGTCACCGGCCGTCACGGAACCCGTCGCCTCCTACTATGCGGGCCTGGCCTGGCAGGGCAGTGCAGAACGAGCGAAAGCGCGGGAAGCCTTCAGGCGCGTCGTCGAGATCGATGGCGATGGGCCGTGGGGTAAAGAGGCGACCAAGATGCTCGAAGGGAACGCTCCCTTTCCGTTCTACGTGAACATGAGTGCGGGCATCGAGTACGACGACAACGTCGTGCTTCGTGGCGGCGCGACCCTGTTTGCGCCTCCGGGCTCGAGCATTGCCGAATTCGGGGATACCGAAGACTGGCGCGGTGTCTGGCGTCTCAATGCGGGGGTACAACTCTTCGAAACCGAAGATTGGTCGGGCGGTCTCACCGGCAGCTACTCCGGCACCGCGCAATACGATCTCAAGGAATTTGACACCCACTATCCCACCATCGGCGCCTATCTGGCACGACGGTTCGACGCGAACACGACCGCGCAAATGCAATATCAATACGGTTTCGGCTGGGTCGACGAAGATAAGTTCTTGCAAACACAGACGGTCAACCTGGCGGTCTCGCATGCCTGGTCGAAGGCGGGAACGAGTGTGGTGTCGACCGATCTATTCTGGACGGATCTTCAATTCAATCTCCTCAATACGCCCGATGCCGGTCCCGGCGACCCGCCCGGTACGACTTGTCCAAGCGTTCCCGTCAATCCTCCAGGGGGTTGTGGTCCCAATGGTCTGAACGAGCGGCGCGAGCGGGATCGCGACGGAATCGGATTTGGCATCGGATTGAGTCATCAACTCCCGGTCAAAGTGCCGAAGGCGATCGAGCGCGTGGTTGAAGCGATCGAGTTGCGCGGTGGTTACCAGTTTCGCTTCTTCGATTCGGATGGCCGCGAGTGGAAGTACACGTCACATATCCTCGACGCTGGAATTGATGTTGAGTTTCCCTACGACATTCGTGTTGGGACGCATGTCGTGTACGAACGTCGAGACTTCGCCAATCCGTCGACCTACCCGGATCGGGAAGTCATCGACCAGGCCTATGCGCTTTCGAGCGCTGATCGTAAGGAAGACGAAGTGACGTTCCAGGCGGAGATCGAGAAGGATCTCTCGCGGAATCTCTCGGTGAGTGCGCGGTGGGCCTACACGGACAGCGAGTCCAACCGCCGAGTCTATGGATATAACCGCCACATCGTGGGCGGCTATTTGAATCTTCGTTTTGATTGATGAACTGAATCTAGAATGGGTGGCCGATCGTCACGGGACGATCTTGATGGATGGTGATGGAGAATGGCTATGAGTCCGACTTCTCGTAATACGCTGATGATTGGTGGCGCGCTGATTTTGGTCGCGCTCCTGCTCGTCTGCGGTCCGCTTTCGGGTCAATTTGGAAGCGGTGGATCGACGGTTGAAGAAGCGCCCTCGGTGGCTGCTGGTCCGCCGGTCGATGCCGGAGCGGCGTTGGGTGCAGCGGCGTCTGGTGCGATGGCCGGTGCGCGGATTGGCGAAATCGGGGTTGGAAGCGTCGCGGGAGTGACGAACGACGACCCCTGTGCTCGAGAACGAGACGACACCGATGCGACGAGCGGCGCTGGTCGAGACGGTGCGGATTGTCCGCCCTTGGCTGGTGATGCCGGCACGACTGTGAGCGACGCGGGAGTCAGTGCGGGTGCAGTGGCCGCTGGAACAGCGGTTGTTGCGGGCGCGACGGCGGCGGCTGTGACAAGCGGCGGAAGCGGCGGGGGCAGTGGCAGTGCCAGTGCCAACGCCAACGCAAATGCCAGTCCCAATGTGAGCAGCGCAGCGACCCCGCCACCCGTCTCAGCGGGCGTCCCTTCGACGGCGGTCTCTGCTCTGGGCGGCGTTCCAATCCTTGCCGCTGCGGCCGGAGCTGGAACAGCGGCTGCGGCAGCGAGCGGAGCCTTCGACAACGCGGTTGCGTCTGCGCGGAACCAGAACGGCGGCGTCGGTCCAGCTGGAAGGATCGTGGATCGCTTTCCACCGCCGGTGGCAGCGTCCTCGAACTCGGGCATGCGTGTCGCTTCGAACCTGAATCGTGGGCCGCTGATCCTGCCCTGTGATTCTCCGGGATCGGGTTGTCGAAACGTGAGGGGTGGCGGATCGTCTCCGCCGGGCAATTTGAATCCCCCGATCATTCCCGGCGGTCGCCCGCCAGGTCCGACTCGGAACAATCCCCCGATCGTGCCGGGAGCTCGCCCGCCGCAAATTCCCTAGCAGGCTTCGTGCTGGCGCTATATTTTCTCGTCGCATGGCATTTCGGCTTGGCCGCATCGCCTGACCGGGTGGCCGTGTAGTCATTGAATGCGTCGGCGCGGGTTCGCGACTGCGTGCAATCGAAATCCACTTGAAGGGGTGCGGCATTTGGCAGCGGTGAGTCCGGGGGGGCGTGAAATTCAGATCGAGAGCGAGGATGGTCCGTTCAGGGCCTATGTCGCGACACCGGCGAGCGGGCAGGGGCCTGGGCTCGTCGTGCTTCAGGAATGGTGGGGACTCGTTCCGCAGATTCGCGATGTCTGCGATCGCCTGGCGCGATCCGGTTTCGTTGCGCTCGCTCCGGATCTCTATCGCGGCGAGTCGACCACGGACCCCGACGTGGCCAGCCGCTTGATGATGAACCTTCAGATCGAACGTGCGGGGCGAGATCTTCGTGCCGCCATTGATGCGCTTCGTCGGCAACCGGAGACGGATGGCTCGAGTGTTGGATGCATCGGATTTTGCATGGGCGGACAGCTGGCCCTCTACGCGGCCTGTTTGCAACCCGAAATCGCCGCGGTCGTCGATTGTTATGGCGTTCATCCCAACGTGGACCTCGACTTTTCGGCTTGTCGCGCCAAGATCCTGGGCGTCTTTGCCGAGAATGATGAATTCATCTCGGCGTCGGATGTACAAGATCTCGATCAAGCGCTGTCCGGGGCTGGACTCGACGCGAAGCTCTTGACCTACGTGGGCGTCCAACATGCGTTCTTGAACGATGCGCGCCCCGACGTTTTCGACGCAAACGTCGCGGCGCAAGCCTGGCGCGATATCGAGGCTTTCCTCGACGCCGAATTGCGTTAGTCGGGACTTCGCGCATGCGTTTCGATGACTATTCGTATCACTCGATCGCGGCGGTCTACGATCTGCTCGCCGGGATCTGTTCGCGCGGGCAGATCGCAGCGTCCAAGCGGATTGGGCTCGATTCGATCGAGAGCGGTGATCGTGTTCTCTATGCCGGAGCGGGAGCGGGGGAGGAGATCCTTCTGGCGGGGCGATTTGGCGCGAAGGTGACTGCGATCGACCTGGCCGATGGGATGATTCGCCGGGTGTCAGAGCGATTTGCGAGCGAAGGTTTGTCCGCTGAATTGATCTGTGGCGATGTGGTGAATCATCAACCGGCTGAACTCTATGATGTCGTGGTCGCCCACTATTTCCTGAATCTCTTTGATGTGGCGCATGCTCGCGAGATGGCCAGGCATCTCTGCGGGCTCGTAAAACCCGGCGGCAAATTGTTGATCGCTGATTTCGCCTTGCCGATCGGCGGACCCGTGAGCCGCCTGATGAGTGAGGTCTACTACCGCCCGATCAATTGGATCGCATGGGCACTGGGCTTTTGCGCGCTCCATCCCATCCTCGACTACGCGCGGCTGATCGAGCCGATGGGCTTTCGCATTCAATCGACTCGCCGGTTCCCAGTCCTTCTCGGCAACAATCCGGCCTTCGTGTCCATCGTGGCTCAGCGCGTCGTCTGATCCGGGACGCTGCGAGTCCCCGCGCCTGAGGGCCCTGCATCGATCTACCGAGAACTGCTCGGCACTTCTCCCTAGCGCCATGCTGCGGCGCTCCTCTTATCTCTTCGTTTTCCGATACGAATTACGGTGGAAGTGACCAGGGAGATTCAATTCGAGTGGCCACGATTCTCGTTATCGAAGATTCGGACGGACAGCGCGCTGAGATCTGCGCGGCGCTCGACGGTTCTGGTCTCTTTGATCGTGTGATCGAGGCGCATAACGGAATCGAGGGCCTCAAGCTTCTCTTGTCAGGCCATCCGGATCTCGTGTTATGCGATCTCGAAATGCCTGGTCTCGATGGAGAAAAGCTTCTTCGCATGAGTCGCGGCGCGGGGCCTTCAGGTGAAGATGTTCCTTTCCTCGTATTGACCGCGGTGGTGGATCCTGCTCGTCGAGCCCGTCTGTTGCAGGATGGGGCTTCCGATACGATTACGAAGCCTTTCCATACCGCGGATCTGATTGCTCGGATCGCCCTTCATCTGAAATTGCTCTACGCCCAACGCGAGTTGGTCGAAAAGAATGTCGAGTTGGAGCGGTTGAGCCGAACGGATGCCTTGACCGGGCTGGCCAATCGGCGCGAACTCAATCGGGCGCTCGAGTCTGAGTTCAAGCGCTCGCGTCGTTACGGCGTTTCGTTCGCGGTGGCGATGGGGGACATCGATTTCTTCAAAGTGATCAACGACGAACACGGGCATCCGGCGGGTGATGTAGTGCTCCGGCGGGTGGCCGAGACGATGTGGGATATCGTGCGCGAAACCGATTGTGGTGGGCGATTTGGTGGCGAGGAGTTTCTCGCGGTTCTCGGTTCGAACGATGACGAGGGTGCCATGGTCTTTGCGGAGCGCTGGCGTCAGGCGGTCGAAGGCATGAAGGTCGAATTGGACGATGGGGAGATCGTCGGTGTGACGATCAGCATCGGCATCGCATCATGGAACCCGAAATATCTCTCCACTGCGCCGATGATCGAGTTGGCAGACGCCGCGCTCTACCGGGCGAAGGCCGCGGGCCGCAACCAGGTCTGCAGTTAGAGCCACCCCTTCGGTCGTTATGCATGCGCATGCAGCTCGCTCGGTCAGGAGCTTTTCGACACGCTCTTAGTCCAGGGGCAGATCTGAAGCCTGGTCAGGGACGGGTTGAGAAACCGGTTGAGAAGCCGGTTGAGAGACCGGCGCAGAGTCTGGTTCCGGGGGCGGTTGGGGCTGATTCCATTCGGCGAGTTCGCGCGTGAGTTGTCGTACGAGATCAGTGTCGATCCTGAGGTCCTGCTCTGGAATCGACAGCGCCTGCTCGGCATGCTGACGCGCAGACGGACGATCGCCGAGGCTGGCCTCGACGCGGGCCAATGAGGCGAGGACCCGTCGCCGCGCGTAGGGGGTCAGCGCTTTCTCTGCGCCGAGGCGTGCCTTGGCCCCGGTGGCGATCACGAGAGCAGTTTCGGCTTCCCCGGTCTGCGCGAGAATCTCGGCGAGGGTCGCTTCTGCGATGCCGCGCGTAGACGCGTTCGCATCCGTTTTGTCGATCAGCCGATTGGCGGCGGTCGCCGATTTCTTGGCCGTGTCGAAATCTCCGCTCGCCAGCGCGATGCGGGCATGCTCCAATTGAATTGAAGCGACCTGCTGTTTGTTGGATGGAATCAAATGTTCGGCGTCGGACAACGCCTGGTCGATGGCCATTCTCGCCAGCTCGATGTTTTCTTCCCGCGACGCGTCGCCCGCGACTCGCAGGGCAAGGTTCATCCGATCGCGATCGATCGATCCGGCCTGCGCGGCCGCGAGGGCGATGCGCAAGAGTTCGAGTTGGGATTCGGGCGCGCCGCTTTCTTGCGCGGCTTCCTCCCGTCGATCGGCCACCGAAACGGCGAGCGAAACCAGCGCGGCGCCGCCGACCTCGGGTTCCGCTTCGGCCTCTGCAAAGAGTTGGTCAGCCAAATCGTCGGCCGCCTCTAGATCCCCTTCGGCAGCGATTTTCATGGCCAACCGAGCACGTAGGCCAAATACGGTTCGCCGTTGCGCGTGGTTCGGGGGAAGATCGCCTACCAGGATCGCCGCCTGCGCAAGTCGCTCGCTGGCCCGATCGAGTTCGCCTTGTTGGCGATGTTCGCGGGCCAGGCGCGTGAGGTCACTCCAGCCGAGCGGTTCTTCCTCCTGCGCGTTCAGGAGTTCTTCGAGGCCGTTATTGACGACCGTGTCTTCGCTGGTCTCTGGAGTCGGGTAGTTGAGCGCGCTGCATGCTAGGCAGAGCCCGACGCTGACAGAGGCCACGATGGCCATGAGGGTCGTGGAACTGGCGTGCTGAGAGGACATGTCTAGAGGCTCACGTAGAGTTCGCCGTCACGAAGCTCGATTGGAAATGTGGCAAGGCTTTTGCTGGCGGGTCCGGCGGTCGGACATCCGTCACGCAAATCGAATCGGGCTCCGTGTAGCGTGCAAACGATTTCCATTCCTTCGATCGGCTCCTCGTTGAGTGGCCATGCGGAATGGGTACATCGGTTCGCGACGGCAAAATACTCTTGGTCGATGCGGCAGATGAGAATTTCCTTGCCCTCGATTTCGGTCGCAGCCTTTTGGCCGGCGGACAAGGGATCGGGTAAGGCAATGTGGTGCCACGGCATGACTCAGGCCTCGAATGCTTTGCGCAGTGCCGCACAGGCTTCGTCCACCGCCTGGCGGGCGCGTGGAATCTCGGCGGTCATCCCGAAGAAGCCGTGAAAGACGCCAGGATAATCTGTGTGCGCCGTCGGTACCCCGGCGGCCTGGAGGCGCTCTGCGTAGGCGCGACCTTCGTCACGCAGGGGGTCGTATTGCGCTGTGAGCAGGGTGGCGCCGGGCAGCCCGCTTAGATCCGAGGCACGCAAGGGAGAGGCCAGGGGGTTGTCACCGTCGCTTTCCGACTCGAGATAGTGGTGCCAGAACCAGCGCATCATGTCGGTGCTCAAGAAGTAGCCGACGCCGTTTTCTTTGTAGGAGATCGTGTCGAAGCGATTGTCCGTGACCGGGTAGATCAGGAGCTGATGGATCAGCTTCGGCCCCTTCTGGTCGCGGCACATGAGGGCGACGGCCGTTGCGAGGTTGCCGCCCGCGCTGTCACCGGCCACCGCGATCCGATCGCCATCGATTCCCAGCTCCGAGGCATTTTCCGAAACCCATTGGGTCGCCGCATAACAGTCTTCCGGTGCGGCAGGGAATTTCGCTTCCGGTGCAAGCCGGTAGTCGACGGAGATGACTACGCAGTCGGCGCCATTGGCCAGTTCACGGCAGGTCGCATCGTGCGAGTCGAGGTCGCAAACAACGAATCCCCCACCATGGAAGTAGACGAGGCCGGGCTTTTCACCTTCACCATCCGGCGTGTAGACGCGGACGGGAATCTTTCCCGCAGGGCCAATCACTTCCTTCATTTCGACCTTCGCGACCGCGGGGCCTTCGGTCTGTCCTGCCATGGCCGCGAAGCCTTCGCGCATGAAGGCGGGTGGGATCGTGAAGGGATCGACTTCTGCGCCGCCGGCCATGGTTTCCAGCACTGCTTTGGCTTCGGGATCGAGCGGCATCGGATCTCCGTCCTGGTCGGGGTTGACTCGATGTCGTTCGAGTCTCGAAAGAAGTCCCGACCCTAGCACTGTGAACGGCTCAAGGGAGCGCATGAGCGCTATTCTCGCCGGACGGAGGTGACTCGATGGGTCGCAAAATTCATTCTTTGCTGGTTCTTGCCTTGATATCCGGACTGCTTGGATGTCAGAGCTTCAATGTACGAACGGACTGGGATCCAGCGATCGAGCTATCGGAATTTCAGCGCTATTTCTGGCTGGAGCCTCCGGTTCGTGAAGATGCCAGTCCTTTCGCGGACAACACATTACTTCGCAAGCGTGTTCGAGCGGCGATCGAGGGCGCGCTCGCCATCCGCGGATTCATCGCATCGGAGGTTCGAGAAGACGCGGACTTTCTGGTGACCTACAGCGTGATTCTAGAGGAGCGGATGAGAGTCGACGGCTATTCAACGACCACCGGCGCTGGCTACTACAATCGCAACTATGGGTTCGGAAGCATTCATTCGACGTCGAATATCCGCGCCTATCAGGAATCGACGCTGATCATCGATTTTCTCGACCCACGCAACGACGATCTGGTCTGGCGCGGCTGGGCCACCGAAGTCGTCCGGTCGCGAGATCGCGGTAAAGGGAGCAATAAACTCGATGCCGGAGTACAGGCCATCATCAAGGCTTTCCCGCCGCACGCGGAGTCACAAGATCCATAGCGCAGAGAAGGTCTGGCTACGGGCTAGACCTCCGCGGAGATCGGCCCCGCTCCCCGTTCGCTGAGTGCCCCTTCGAGTTCTTCCGTTCGTCGGCTCAAATTCTGGATCGCTCTCGCGGTTGAGGTCGACGAGCGGAGCGCGAGCGCCAACAACAAAAGCAGGGTCGAAATCACGAAACTCGAAACGCGAAGGACGACGGCGACGAGTGCTTCGACCGAAGGACGAATCCGCGATTCGAATGGACCCGGCCCCGGGTCCACTTCCTCTCCGATCGGCTCTTCGCTCTCGTAGCCGAGTTTTGCCAAGGCGCGATCGACCAACTCGCCCGGTAGCGCTTCGATGGCGGCCATCTTCTCGTCGGCGGCGTTCAGGGCCTCGGGCAATGCGCTTCGATCGACCAGTCCCGCCGCGGCGAGCGCGAAAAGGCCGGGGGCGGCAATGCTAGCGACGGCGACGGCCAGCGCCGCGATGAAAACGACATCAGAACCGGCGGCCAACGTGATCCAGATCTTGAAGTAGAAGACATAGACGAAGGAAAGCAACGCCAGCCCGCCCAATAGGAGCTGTTGCCAAAGCGAGAGTTCGGAGACGATCGACATGCTTGGCCTGGTTTCCCTCTGGTTGGTCTACAAGTCGGTGAGTCGTAGTCCGATCGTAGGGAGGTAGATAGATAGTCGGGTAAGGCCTTCGGCCAAACCCCAGGAACCACCGACTCGCTCCGTGGTGACTATGATAGGGATCCTTCCTGGACGAAGCGTCGCCGCCGGCGCTTTCTGGTTTGGGCAGTGATTCGAGAGCAGCGATGGAACAGGGTGAGGCGAGGATGTGAATACAAGGGATCTCGCAGAGCAGATCCGTTGGCTTTATGGCGACGTCGACTGGGCTGGGGCGCGGGGGATCGTGCATGTGATGGCAATCGTGGATCAAAGTGAGGCAGTGATCGCACTCGGGCCCACCGCTCCACGGAGTGCGGTGGATCGCTTCGTCCTTGGGCTCGCCCGTGCCCGCGCGGAATTGATCTTGACGACGGGTGCGATCCTTCGCTCGGAGCCAACACTGCAACATCGCTACGCCGAGGATGAAGAGACGAACGAATCCTTCACCGATTGGCGACGCCGAACCCTGGGCTTCGAGCACGCGCCGGCGCTGTTGGTCTTTTCACGTTCGGGCGACATTGCGACGGACCATCCGGCGCTTCGGGCGGCTCAGGCCGGCATAGTCTGGACGTCCAGTGCCGGGCGCGAACGATTGGGGCCTTTGGCGGGGCGGCTTTCAGTCGAGGCGGGAATGGTCGGCGGAGATCGTGCGGCGAGTCAGGTCACTTCTCTGCCGGAAAGTATCGGGTCGCTCTTGCTTGAGGCTCGCTCGCGATTCAACGCGCAAACGATCTTGATCGAAGCGGGACCGAGGCTTGCGGGCGAATTCTATCGAAGCTCGCAGGCCGAAAGTCCCCGACTCGACGAACTCCTTCTCTCGCGCTTCGAAGGGCAGATCGCAAGCGATGCGATCGGTCCGAGATTCGAGCCGATTGGTGAAATCCGAGAACACTTTGGGAAAGCGTCGACGAGCGTGCGTGTCGAGGAATCCTCAGGAGTCTGGAGATTCGATCGCTACCGAGCTTCTCGCGCTGAAGAATCTGTGGATTGAAGGATGGATTCTGAGGGGATACTCGATCACTCACCGGTCGGGTGTGCGTTTTGGTTGTCGACGCGGTCCAGCCAGACGAGGGTCTCGACATGTTGCGTGAAGGGAAAGAAGTCGAAGATCTCAAGCCCGGCGATCGCCAACGTGCGGGATTGCGTGAGCGATTCGAGATCCGAGACCAGGCTTTCGAGACCGCAGGCAAGGTAGACGAGTCGTTCTGGGGGAGTCGTTTCGAGCGCTTGGCGAAGCGCTTCGTCGAGGCCGCGTCGGGGCGGGTCGACGATCACGACTTCAGCGCCGTCGAGTGCGCTCAATGCAGCCCCGGCGGCACCGGGAAGGATCGTTGCCCGCGCACGCTCGGCGTCCGGCCGAAGGGCGAGTCCCTGCTCGAGTCCTGCTAGTCCGTGGCGGCCGCGCTCGTTGAAACGGAGCGCCTTGGCGTGTTCGAGCAGAGGAAGGCCGATCGCTCCGACGCCACAATAGAATTCGGCGACGATCGAGGCTTGGGGGACAAGCTCGCGGATGCGGTCGACGGCCCTTTCGAAGAGCGGAAGATGGTTCTGGCCAAAGGCCGCCGGTGGAAAGAAGACGTCGACGCCAGAGATCGATTCAACGGTCGCGGCCTCTCCCGCGAGGTGCGTCATTTCGGGACCGAGAATCGCATTGCTTCTTTCGGGTTGTGCGTTGAAGAAGAGTCCTTGCAGTCGATCGCCGAGGCGCCGCTCGACCGCTTCGGGCAGATCGCCGAGGACTTCGGGCGTTTCGCCACAGCCGACGAGTACGACTTGCAACCGCTCACTCGACCGTTCGACGACGAGTTGGAGATAACGGAGTGCGCCGCGATGGGGTCGATCGGCATAGGGGGCAACGCCGGTTTCGCGAATCGCTTCGCGGATTTCCCTTGCGGCTTCATTGATCAGTGGATGGTGAACGGCGCAATGCGGCGTGTGCACGATGCGATGACTCCCGCTCTGGAAGAGTCCGATCTTTGGATTGCGCGCGTTGCCCCGGACCGCCAGTCGCGCGCGGTGCCGATGTCCGCGACCGGGCAGGGAATGGATCGGCGGGTTCGGAAGTCCTGCGGCAGTAGCGACATCGCATAGTCGCGACCAGGCCTGCTCGGGCAGTTTTGGATCGCCGAAGCGCGGGCAGCCCGGACACGGGGGGCGATGTGGGCAGTCATCTCGAATGGGCACGGGGGGAGACTAGCAATCCGCGTCGCCGGATCGGACGGGATTTTTGAGTCCGCTCGCGATCGCCTCCGACGGGGGTGGGCGGCTGCTACTGTGGTGTGATGCCAGCCCCAAAGAATGAAAAACGCCGGCGCGCCGCTTCGACGCGCGGCGGTCCCGTCCGCGGGCGAGCGGATTTCCTGCCGATGACTCGCGCCGATCTCGAGGCACGAGGCTGGGATCAGGCGGACGTTGTTTTCGTGACCGGCGATGCCTATGTGGATCATCCTTCCTTTGCGATGGCCATTCTTGGTCGCTGGCTCGAGGCGCATGGTTTTCGCGTGGCGATTCTCAGCCAGCCGGATTGGCGGAGCGTCGAGCCTTGGCGGGCGCTCGGTGCGCCGCGGCTTTTCTATGCGGTGAGTGCCGGAAACATGGACTCGATGATCAACCATTACACGGCGAACAAGAAGCGCCGCAACGCGGATGCCTATTCGCCGGGTGGTGAGATCGGTCGCCGGCCGGATCGCCCGACCGCCGTCTACGCCCAGCGATGTCGCGAAGCATTCAAGGGCATACCCGTCGTCAGTGGTGGGGTCGAGGCGTCACTTCGCCGGATCGCCCACTACGACTATTGGAGCGATCGGGTCTGGCCCTCGAATCTCGTGACTTCGAAGGCGGATCTGCTCGGCTATGGCATGGGCGAATCGGTCTTGCTCGAGATCGCCCAGCGATTGGATCGAGGCGAGGACAAAGAGGCCCTGCGTTCGATGCGGGGTGTGGCGTATCTGTTGGGCAAGAACGAGACGCTGCCCGAGATGAGTTTTGGGGGCGCATCCGGCGATGGCTCGGTCGAGCTGCCCGCTTTCGAAGAGGTCAAGGACGATCCGCGCGCGTTCGCCGAGATGACGCGCATGATGCATCACGAAACGAATCCAAAGAACGCGCTTCGCCTCGTACAACGTCATGGCGATCGAGTGCTCGTCGTCAATCCGCCCGCTCTGGCCCTGACCGAGGCGGAGATGGATCGGATTCACGAGTTGCCTTATACGCGGGATCCGCATCCGGATTACAAGGCCTCGCCGCCGGCCTGGGAAACGATCAAGGACTCCGTCCAGATCATGCGCGGGTGTTTCGGTGGTTGCACCTTTTGCTCGATCACGATGCATCAGGGGCGCGAGATCCAAAGTCGCAGCCCAGATTCGATCTTGAACGAAGTGAAGGCGCTCGCAGCACGCCCCGACTTCAAGGGCTCGATCAGCGATCTCGGTGGGCCGACCGCGAATATGTACCGCATGCGTTGTTCTAAACCGGAGGTCGAGCGGGTCTGTCGCCGGCTTTCCTGTGTCCATCCGAAAGTCTGCAAACTGCTCGGCACCGACCACGCTCCGACGCTTGATCTGATGCGCCGCGCGCGAGCGGTACCGGGTGTCAAGCGCGTTCATATCGCTTCTGGAATTCGCATGGACCTGGCTGCCAATGAGCCGGAATACCTCGAAGACCTGGCCGCGCACCATGTCGGTGGACACCTGAAGGTCGCACCAGAACATGTTAGTCCACGCGTGCTCGAGATGATGAAGAAGCCAGGGCGGAAGGGCTTCGAAATCTTCGCCGAACGTTTTGAGCAGGCCTCTCGGCGCGCGGGCAAGGAGCAATACCTCGTCCCCTATTTCATCGCGAGCCATCCCGGTTCGGGCGTCGAGGAGATGATCGAGCTGGCAATCTTCTTGAAAGCGCGCGGCTATCGGCCGCGCCAGGTTCAGGATTTCATCCCGGCGCCGATGGATCTAGCGACGTGTATGTATTGGACCGGATTGGATCCCTTGACCATGAAGCCGGTCGAGACGGCGCGGCGACTGAAGGACCGAAACGTGCAACGCGCTTTGTTGCAATTCTTCGCGCCGGAGAATTGGGTGACAGTACGGGATGCGCTGCTCCGCGCAGGTCGTGAGGATCTGATCGGCGAGGGGCCGGATTGCCTGATCTCGGCTCGCCGGCCGCGAAGGGACGCGCGTGGGAATCCGCACGCCGGAGGCCGGTCGTCGCGGGCAACAAGCGTTTCGCGACCGGCCGGGGCCCGGGCTTCCGGGGGTGGCTATCGCAAGGCGTCTCGCGATCGAGGAAAGGGTCGCCGGGGCGAGCCTTGATCGCCGTTCCTGGATCGAGGACGTCGATCGAGCGCCGAAACGATTTTGGATTCGCGGGAATCGGTCGAATGCGGGCCTTTGGCGCCTTGAGGGACGATGTCCGAAAGTGACGAGTTTCGGTCCCCGGACAGGCTAATCTGGACCCATGCCGAATCCGAACCCGCCTTTGGCCCCGGTCGATCGGGTCGATGCGAATCAAGAGCCCGCTGCCCTCGCGCTCGATCCAGCGAGTTGCTATCGCGCGCTTTCGATTCGTGATGCGCGCTTCGATGGGCGCTTCTTTACCGGTGTGAAGACGACGGGTGTGTTCTGTCGCCCGGTCTGTCCCGCACCGGTTCCCAAGGCGAAGAATTGCACGTTCTGGCCGAGCGCGGCCTCGGTACAGGCGGCGGGCTTTCGGCCTTGTCTGCGATGTCGCCCCGAGACGGCTCCGGGAACTCCGGCGTGGCGGGGCACAGCGGCCAGCGTTTCGCGTGGGATGCGATTGATCGAAGCAGGGGCGCTGGACCACGGCGGCTCCGTCGATGAGTTGGCGGAACGATTGGGAATCGGCGCGCGTCATTTGCGGCGGCTATTCGAGCAGCATCTCGGCGCGACGCCCCGGGCGGTGGCCAAGTTGCGGCGGACACTCTTCGCGAAGCAATTGATCGACGAGACGAGCCTGTCGATGACCGAGATTGCGGCGAGTTCGGGTTTTAGTAGCCAGCGACGTTTCAACGCTTGTATCCGCGAGGTCTACGGTCGCCCGCCGAGTGCGCTACGGCGCAAGCGAAAAGCCAAGACCTCGAACAAGCCCGGCACGTCAGGAACGAAGACCACGTCTGCGAGTGGGGCGCGGACGTCGAAGCCAGGCTCAGGGGCGTCGAAGATTTCGAGCACCGCGACCGTCGACGAGCAGAGCATGATCGAATTGTCCTTGCCCTATCGGCCGCCCTTCGCCTGGCGCGCGCTGCTCGACTTTTTTCGTGATCGAGCGATTCCCGGCGTCGAGTTCGTGACCGAGACGAGGTATCTGCGTACGATACGATTGGCCAGCGGGGTGGGCTCGCTCGCCGTGCGCCATGACGAGGCGCGACGCCGGCTGCGGGTCGCTGTGCGGATGTCGACGTCGCAAGGCTTGATTGAAATCAGCGCCCGCCTTCGACAGCTCTTCGATCTCGATGCCGACGCGGATGGGATCGATCGTGTCCTGGCGCGAGGGCCTATGTTGCGTGCCCAGATCGAAGCCTGTCCCGGGATGCGTGTACCGGGGGCCTTCGACGGTTTCGAGACCGTCGTTCGGGCCATTCTCGGTCAACAGGTGAGCGTGAAGGGGGCGACGACGGTGAGCGGTCGCGTCGCCGAACGCTGGGGAACGAAATTGCCGCGTCGTCTCTCGCAATGCGAACAACTCGAGTGGGTCTTCCCGACGCCGCGACGACTGGCGCAGGCACCGCTCGAAGAGGTCGGCATCATTCGAGCACGTGCGGAAACCATTCGTGGGTTGGCGCGTTCGGTCTTGTCGGATGCCAGCCTGCTCCAGCCCGGTCGGGGGCTTGATACGGAGATCGAGCGTTGGCTGGCCTTGCCGGGCATCGGTCCGTGGACGGCGCATTATGTCGCTATGCGTGTGCTGCGCGAACCCGACGCGCTCCCGGCCGCCGATCTGGGACTGCGCAAGGCGATCTCAAAGACAAATGAGCCACCACGCCCAGCGGCTGAGGTCGAGCGGGCGCTCGATCCTTGTCGTCCATACCGCGCCTACGCCGCGATGCGGCTCTGGTCGTCTCTTCATACAGGCTGAGTTGCGAGACTCGGGTTCAAGCCGCCTTCGATCCTACTTCCAGGTCGCTTCGGGTCGCTTCGGGTCGCTTAAGGTTGCTCGTCGCCCGTGCTGAGTTCGTTTCGGAGGATCGAGACGTGGACGATGCCGAAGAGGAAGGTTTGCCACAGTTCGCCCGCGAGGGGACGTGGACTTTTTCGCAGAACACCGAGGAAGGCGATGCATTCGACGCCGTGGACGACGGCCAGGACGGTAAACAATGTGCGTCCGAAGGCGGCGAGGGAAGTCGATTCGAGGGGCGGGAAGAAGCAGGCAGTGGCCAGCAGCCAAGTGGCACCGATGATGGCCTTGGCAATCGAATAGAGGTTGGTGTTCTCCATTTTCGGGGTCTCCTGGTTGGGCCGAGCATGATAGCTTCCCGAGTCCACCCCGCAGCAAGGCGATAAGGATCGAGGACAGGAATGTTGAGTGCGGCGAGCGAAGAATGGAAAGCGGATCTCGAATCCAACGAGTCGAGCAATTTTTCCCAGGGCGGCGAAGACGGGGTTTTGCTTCGGCTCTTTGAAAAGATCGGTGTTCGACATCGTTCTTTCGTCGAATTCGGCGCCTGGGATGGCGTCCATCTCTCGAATACCGCGAACCTACGACTCAATCACGGCTGGTCGGGGTTGCTTCTCGAAGGCAGCGATCGCGCGGACGGTGAACTCGTGAAGCGCGCGCATGTCCACGCGGAAAACGTGGAAGCGCTGTTTCGGGAAAATGACGTTCCCGAGGATTTCGATCTGCTTTCAATCGATATCGACGGCAACGACTATTGGGTTTGGAAGGCGATCGAGTCGTTTACGCCGCGTGTCGTGATCGTGGAGTACAACATCTTCTTCTTGCCGAACACCGCGAAGACCATGGCCTACGACCCGGCGTATTGGTGGGATATCGACAATTGCCGGAAATACCACGGAGCGAGTCTCGCGGCCTTCGAAAAGCTCGGACGGGAGAAGGGCTACGTGCTCGCCTATACCGAGCCGTACTACCCGAATGCCATCTTCGTTCGAGCGGAAGACCTGCCTGCCGGAGCCGAGCTGCCTTCGATTATCGATTGGACACGCTGGGATTGGGAAAGGGAGACCTATGTCGAGCCCGCTGCGCGACCCGGTTGTCGCTGGGTCGACGTATGACGACTTCCTGTACGGCTCAATAGAACGCTCGAGCCCAGGCGGCGAGGACGAGTGCCATGGCGGCGGCCATCGCCAGGACTTGGCTCCTCTTGTTAGGCTGGTCGCGGCCGGCGAAGGGGGTAGCCAGGAGGAGGCCGGTGATTGCGCCGGCGGCGAGCCCGAAGAGATGAGCGGAGAAGTCAACCCTCGGCCCGCCGCTGCCTAGCATCGCGACGATTCCCAGTCCTGCAGCGAAGGCCACCCAGGCCCCTCGTCCGGGTGAAGCCAGTTGATGACGCCGCCAGGCGGCGAGGCCCGCGAGTACGCCAACCAGGCCGAAAACACCCGTCGAGGCACCGACCGAGCTGTGCGCCGATCCGTAGTAGACGGCGTTCGCAAGATTGCCGAGTGAGCCGGTCACGACGAAGGCCAGGACGGCGAAGCCGATGCCCAGGCGGCCGGCCAGGGCGGCCAGGAAGAAACCTCCGAAGAGGGTATTTCCGATCACGTGGGGCAAGTCGGCGTGCAGCGAGAGGGCTGTGACAAGACGCCACCACTGACCTTCGAGGACGAGTGCGGCCTGGCTGCGGCCGAGAGACCGGAAGGCCGCGCTTCGTTCGGAGGCTTCGAGGCCGAGGTGGAAAGCGAGCAGCGTCAGGGCGAGGACGTAGGCCGCCGCCATTTCGAAGCGTGTTGCGCCGCGTGGGACGGGAATCGCGATGCGCCGTGCGCGTTCGGCGCGCTCGATCTGCCAGGAGGCGAGGATCTCACGGGCGGCTTCGTGTGCTTCGGGCGCGACTTCGAGACTGAAGTCCTTGCCCTCGCGAAGGATGCTCGACGGGATGCCCTCGGCGATCAGGACGAGAGCCCAGTCCTCGGCTTCGCGCTTTCGGCGCGTGGTGGGGAGCGTCGCCGCCATGGGGTTGGTTTTAGTGTCGTCGAAGGAGGTCATGATTCACAGGCATGGTAACGTTGGCGCCGCTCCTGGCCGACGGGGTCGGGCGCCTACGAGGAACCCGATGTCCACTTCGAATGACCGACCCCGATCTCTCGTTCGCGTCGAACGAATCGCTCTGAGAGGGCCCGGTGTCGTCATCTTGACCGGGCCGTCGAGTTGCGGAAAGGGCGAGGTGGCAGCGGCCCTTTGCGACATGCTTTCGATCGACCGCCGGCGCCATCTTTCGATGGGTGAAATCTTGCGTTCGACGGTGGAGCGTTCGAAATCGAATCCAAAATTCGCGGCGCTGCTCTCAGGAAAATACTCTCTTTCCAACGATGTCAGCATCTTCGATTGCATCGATTCGAACGACGAACTCGAAGAAAAGGTGAGACGCCATCTGCCGGCTCTCGAAAAGCATTTTGGCCGCAAGCCAAGCCGCTTCGTTTCCGAGGAGGTGAGTGGGGCGCCCTTCGTGAGTCAACTCGATTGGCTCGAATTCTGTACAGCAAGTGGTCTGTTGATCCCGAATCGCTGGACGCAGGATTTGATCTCGGCCGAAATCGAGCGAATCATTTCGGACGAACCTGAAGCCCATAGCGCGCCCTTCATTCTCGACGGCTATCCGAGGACCGTGGCGGCGGCGCAACATCTGCTGGCCTTTCTGCGCAGCCTCGACGTGCCGATCCTCAAGGTCCTCCACCTTTCGATCAGCAAGGCGGAGATGAGTACGCGGGCCGGCAAGCGCGGGCGCTCGGACGACAATGAAGAGGCGCTGCGAAGTCGCTTCGAATTCTACGTCGAGAACGTTCAGCCCTCCGTGGACTATTTGAAGACCGAGCTCGGTGGAGACGCCGTGGCGCTGATCGACGCACACCAACCCGCCTACGTCGAAGTCGATGGCAAGCGCGTTTTTCATCTCCGGCGTTCAATCGGAAATGTTGTGTCGACTTCCCTGCGGGCCTTGGGAGTGCCGAGGATCATCGTCCGCGACCTGATCGAGCGACGCCGCGAGGAAGCCGTAGATGGCTGATGGGTTGCCCGAGGTCGAGACCGACGATCTCGGCCGCTACCTCGAAGACACGATCACGATCGATTGGCAAACGCCGATCGTGACGTCGACGGCTCGCCGACTGCTCGAGTCGAGCGACACCCCCGAGCAGCGCGCGACGAAGCTCTTCGATTTCGTTCGAGACGAGATCGAACATTCGATGGACACCCCGACCGAGGCGCAGACCTGTCGTGCGAGCGAAGTGCTCGAACAGGAAACGGGCCTTTGCTATGCGAAAAGCCATCTCCTGGCAGGCCTGTTTCGCTATGCCGGCTTCCCGACCGGATTCTGTTACGTGAAAACTGCCGACGCCAGCCGTTCAGGCAAGTTCTCTCTTCATGGTTTCAATGCCGTCTATTGGGCGCCGACTTCGAGCTGGATTTTCCTCGATGCCCGGGGTGACAACGAAGCGTGTCAGACTGAATGCCGATTCGAGGAACCCTGGAGCCTCGCCTATTGGCCTGACCAGGAGAAGGGCGAATGTTTCCTGCCCTTCATCTACAAGCGCCCAGCCAAACGCATCCTCGATCTTCTCGAGCGTGCGCCGAGCCTGGAGGCCATTTGCAACAATCTGCCCGACTCGATCTAGAGTTCGGCTGAATCGAATAATGAAGGAGGATCCATCATGACTACTCGACACTTCGGCATGCGTGCATGCTCGGCTGGCGCGCTGCTTCTGGTCCTTTTGGTGGGACCCGCTTCGGGTGCGGAGGAGGCCGATGCCCCGGGTTATTCGCCCTATGTCGGACGGGACCAACCGAATCAGGTCTTCTTTGGCGATACCCATCTCCATACGGCGAATTCGCCGGACGCCTTTCTTTTCGGCGCTCGGATCGGGCCGGAGGAAGCCTATCGGCTGGCCAAAGGAGAGCGTGTCGAATCGACCAACGGATTGCCGCTTCAGCTGATCCGGCCCCTCGACTTCCTCGTGGTTTCGGACCATCTGGAGTATCTGGGGCTGCTGCCCAGGCTTTTTTCAGGGGATGAAGCAGTGCTCTCCACGGACTACGGACGCCTTCTCTACGACACAGCCAGGAACGAAGAAGGCGGGTTCTTCAAGGCCGCGATGATCGTTGTTCGCGATCTCTCCATGAACGAACGAAAGATGCGGGTCCCTGAGCTCGAGTCCGAGATCTGGACACGCGTCGCGACGGCCGCGGATCATCACAACAATCCCGGAGTCTTCACGGCGTTTACCGGCTACGAATGGACGTCGATGCTCGAGGGCAACAATCTCCATCGCATCGTCATCTACAAGGGTGGCGCGGACGAGACAGCAAGTGCTGTGCCCTTCTCGAGTTTTGACAGCCCCGATCCCGAAGATTTGTGGGCCTCCATGGCGGCATACGAAGCGAGAACGGGCGGGAAGGTTCTGGCGATCCCACATAACGGCAATCTCAGTAACGGCATGATGTTCGAGCGCAAACGGATCGACGGCAGCGCTTTCGATGCGGAATATGCTTCGCTTCGTGCGCGTTGGGAGCCGCTCGTCGAAGTCACCCAGATCAAGGGCGATGGAGAGACTCATCCTAAACTGTCTCCGAATGACGAATTTGCGGACTACGAGACCTGGGACACGTCCAATCTCGGCGGGACCGAGGCGAAGACGGACGACATGTTGGAGGGAGAGTACGCACGCTCCGCTCTAGGGATGGGGCTCCAGATCGAAGCGGAGACCGGCGTCAATCCCTATCGCTTCGGAATGATCGGCAGTACCGATAGCCATACGGCGCTTTCGACGTCTCGCGAAGAGAATTTTTTCGGCAAGCATTCTGGCATGGAGCCGTCGCCGACCCGCATGACAGATTCGTTGGCGAAGGTCGAAAATGCGACGGTCTTCGGCTGGCAGATGGCGGCTTCTGGACTCGCCGCTGTTTGGTCGCACGAGAATACGCGTGAGGCACTCTTCGAAGCGATGGAGCGAAAAGAGGTCTACGCGACGACGGGAACGCGCATCCGGGTGCGCGTCTTCGCCGGGTTCGACTTCGACGAAGCGGATCTTGCCGAGCCGGATTGGGCGACGCGTGGTTATGCGAAGGGCGTTCCGATGGGCGGCGTGCTCACGAAGGCTTCGTGGTTCGCGAAGCCGGGATTTCTGGTCCGTGCAATGCGTGATCCCGATGGCGCCAACCTCGATCGTATCCAGATCGTGAAGGGCTGGCTCGACGCAGCCGGCGAGCGGCAGGAAAAGGTCTATGACGTGGCGCTATCGGATGGACGTGTGCCGGGAGCGGGAGAGGATGGAAGGGCTCGGCCGGTCGGCAGTACCGTTGACCTGAAGCGTGCGACGTATCGCAACTCGATTGGCGCGTCGCTACTCGAAGCGTTTTGGGAAGATCCGGACTTCGATCGGAAACAGACTGCGTTCTACTACGTCCGTGTGATCGAGATCCCGACGCCCCGCTGGACGGCCATCGACGCGAAGGTCTATGGATCCGAAGTCCCCGACGTGACGGAGAGCGTGACCCAGGAACGCGCCTACACGTCGCCGGTGTGGTACTCGCCGGAAGGTGCCTAGCTCGCGTCCATCTTTTCGAAATTGAAGGGTCGGCCTAAGCGCCCGGCGCCGTCGCGTCGAGATCGTCGCGAAGGGATTTGGCTGCGAGGAGGTAGTGGATGACCGACCACGCAGCGAAGCCAACGACCGTCACCAACAGGGCGTAGCGTAGGGATTCATTGCCATAGGTCGGTGCCATCAGATCACTCAGGATGCCCACGCCCTGGGGCCCAAGCCCGAGTCCGATCATGTTGATGGCGAAAAGCAGAATCGCGGCGGCGGTCGCGCGCATGGCCGGCGGAACCAGGGTCTGCGTCATCGCGAAAGTCGGGCCGAGGTACATGCCGCCCATGATGGATCCCGGAAAGTAGAAGGCGAGTGCCATATAGGGGTCGTTTGCGAGATAGAGGAAGAACGTGAAGGGAATCGAGACGAGCGTCGCGATCGCTGGGATCCACATATACCAGCGACGATCCTTCCGCCCGAGCCGGTCGGCGAGATAGCCGCCAAGAAAAGTTCCGGATACGCCGGCCGTGCATGCGATGGCCGCGAACCAGCTTCCGACTTCGCCCGCGCTCATCTCATGCGACCGAATGAAGAACGTGGCGAGGAAGGCGCCGGCCCCGTAGCCGTAGAAGGCGTGAAGCGAGGCACCGAGCGCCATGTGCCTGAAGGATTTCAAGGCATTCATGTATTGCAGGACTTGCGAGACAGAACGGTCGGGTGCGTCATGAGCTGCCGGGGCGTCGTGCTGGCCTCGCTTGGGTTCTTTGAGTGTCAGACGCACGATTGCTGCCAGAAGGACTCCGGGTAGGCCAACCACGATGAAGGCCATTCGCCAGTCGAAGAATTCCTTGAGCCAACCTCCGGCGAGGTAGCCGATCCCGGCTCCGATCGGGATGCCGAGCGAATAGATCGCCAGGGCTGTGGCGCGCCGAGACGGCGGGAAAAAGTCGGAGATCAGTGAATGGGCGGGCGGGCTGCAACCGGCTTCGCCGACCCCGACACCAATTCGCGCGAGCACGAGCTGCGTGAAGGTCTGGGCGAGGCCGGTGGCCGCGGTCATGCCGCTCCATACGAGCACGGCGAGAGCGATGATCGAACTGCGTCGGCCGCGATCGGACCAACGCGCGATGGGAATACCGATGATCGTGTAGAAGGCGGCGAAGGCTATGCCCGACAAAAATCCGAGGTAGGTATCGGAGACCTGGAACTCAACTTTGATCGACTCGAGGAGGATCGAGAGAATGGATCGGTCGATGAAGTTGAAGACGTAGACAACGACCAGGAGTCCGAGTGCATAGCGGCGATAGGCTGTCGAGAAAGGGCCTTCGGATTCCGAGGGTGTCGTCATGTTGAAAGGGTACCGGTTTTCGAGTCCTTTTCGGGTGACTAATTCGGGTGGCTAGGCAGCGTTGTTCTTCAGGTATTCGATCATTTGCGGAGCGATCACATCGCGCAACGCGGAGAGCGCGTTCATCGGTCGGATCATGACATCGAGATTCTGGATCTCTCCGCGTTCGTTCAAACTGATGAGGTCAATCCCTTGCAGATTGTGCTCACCCAAATGCCCATGAAACTCCAACGCGATCTCTCCGCTTGCTCTGGCGTCGTCGTGCCACTCGCGGTGGTAGGTGAAGTCTTCGATCGTGTTGATGATCAATCCGAGGAGATGATGAACGATCGGGCGGCCGGTCAATTTGTCCCAATAGGGCGGGGCGCCCATTGTGATATCCGGCGCGAGAATCATCTCGAGCGCGCCGAGGTCGCGTTCCGCCACGAGTGGATGCCATTTCTTCAAGAACTCGCCAGTCAAATCGGCTCCTGCTTCGACCTGTGTCATCGCTCTCCGCCCTCCTGAGCCCGCCCGTCGTCTCTGGGTGGACGGTTGCGTCGACTCGCCTCGACTTGCTCGAGCCCGTCCAATCGGCGGATTTTCCCATCGATCGAGCCGCGTTTGTGGGATTTTCTCTTCACCCATTCTGCCGAATTTCCTCGTCCGGTCAATGACTGCCGCTGTCGTCTAAAGCTGCGAGAAATGCGCGCCGATTAATTCCAGACCGCTGACATCCGCTGTGAGAACGGCCGATGTCAGTACGGGGGGAGAGCTGGTCATGGGTCAGGGAGTACTTCGCGTCGTTGAAGTCCGGCGCGCCGCATGGATTCGCGTGCTCATGTTCCCGATCGCCCTGCTCATTATTTCACCCGTTGTGGCCTTCGCCTCCGCCGATCTCACCGAGATCAGCCTCGAAGAGTTGATGAGTGTCGAGGTCACTTCGGTTTCGAAGAAGGCCGAGAGCAAGACATCGGCGGCGGCGGCCATCTACGTCATCACCGCGGAAGACATTAGGCGCGGTGGGTTTTCAGTGATTCCGGAAGCGCTGCGTATGGTGCCTGGGGTTTCAGTGGGCCGGGTCGACGCGAATCGTTGGGCCGTTTCGATTCGTGGCAATGCCGGTCTCTTCTCGAACAAGCTCTTGGTCCTGATCGATGGTCGAACCGTCTACACGCCGGCCTTCGGCGGAACCTATTGGGATACCCAGGACTATCCGATCGAAGACGTCGAACGAATCGAAGTGATTCGCGGGCCGGGCGGCACGATCTGGGGCGCGAATGCAGTGAACGGTGTGATCAACATCATCACCAAACACTCAAAGGATACCCAGGGCACGCTCATCAGCGGCTACGGAGGCAACCGAGAATACGGTTTGACCGGTCGTTATGGCGGCAAGATTGGCGAAGATACGACCTATCGGGGATACGCTCGAGGGATCGGGTTTACAGACTACGACATCAATACCGACAGAGATGGTGGGGATGATTGGCGGCAGGTTCGGTTGGGTTTCCGAACGGACTCCGAGTTTGGCGAGACGGACACGCTTCGTGTTTCGGGAGACTTCTACCACCAAGAGAATCAACAGGGAACCCTGGATCCCGCTGGCTTTGTCGCATTGCCCTTCCATCGCGCCGTCAACTACAAGCAGACGGGCGGAAACATCCTGGTCCAATGGAATCGCAAGCTGAAAGAGGGTTCCAATTTTCGGGCCAAGGTCTACTACAGCCGGGACGATCGGCAGTTTCTGATCAAGGAGACCCGCGACAACGCGGATATCGAAATTCAGCACGACTTCGAACTCTCGGACATGACTTCGGTCACATGGGGCGCCAACTACCGCGTCTCGTCGAATCACTTCAGGGGTAAGCCGGTCGGCGTTCCCATCTCCTTCAGCCCGAACGACGAGACCGTGCATATCGCCTCCGGGTTTGGCCAGGTGCAGGTCGATCTTCTGGACGACAAGCTCTCGCTGATCCTGGGGACGAAACTCGGGTACTACAGTTGGTCCGGCTTCGAGTTTCAGCCGTCGGGTCGGCTGGTCTTGAAGCCGAAGGACGGTCACGCGATCTGGGGTGCCGTCTCACGTGCCGTTCGAACGCCGACCCAAGCCGAACGAGACATCTCTCTCACGATTCCGAATGCGGCAACCTTCACGTTTCTAGGCGATCGGAGTGTGCGCTCCGAGGAACTACTCGCCTTCGAACTCGGCTATCGATTCTTCGCCTTCGAACGCATCAACGCCGAGATTACGCTCTTCTGGAACGAGTACGAGAGTCGATCAGACTTTACGATCCGCTCGTCTCCGACGCCCGGAGTGCCCGGAACGGCGGGCTTCACGAACCGCGGTGAGAGCACGAATCGGGGTGTCGAACTCGAAGTCAACGTGATGCCGACCTCGTGGTGGCGGATCAAGACAGCCTATAGCTATCTGCACATCGACGAGGATCCGAATTCTTCACCCCTGGCCCTCGGTCTGGGGAAGATCAAAGACGATAATCCCAGTCATCAGTTCAACGTCGAGTCCTTCTTCGATCTGCCCATGGGCTTTGAATTGGACATTGCCGTCTACTACGTCGACGGGCTACCCGGCGTGACACCTGTCCTGCAAACAAAGAATGTCGAACAATACGTCCGCCTCGATCTGCGCCTCGGCTATCAGCCCTTTGATTGGTTGGAGCTCTCGCTCGTCGGGCAGAACCTGACCGATCGACGCCACTACGAAGGCACCGACTTCACGGGTGGGCGATCTACGCAGGTACCGCGTTCGGGCTTTGCGAAGGCAACCCTGAATTTCTAGGGCGAGTTACTCCGACATTCCGCGAACGGTCAGCTTCTCGAGCGGTTCGCCGCGCCGGATGCGCGCGTGAAGCGCCGGCCAATCCGACCATTCCGTTCCCAAGAGTCGATCCATGAAGCTACTGCCGAAGCTGTAGTGATTGATGTATCGGGCGTGGTGGAGCGCGTGATAAGTCGTTGGGTGGAACAGCCAGGAATTGGCTCTCTTGGCAGCGCTCGCCGGAAAGAAGTCCACGTTGGCGTGGCCGATCACGTTGCCAGAAATCTGGTAGCTCGCATGATAGGCGACGAGACCGATCAGGCTGATCGGCGTGATCGCGCTGAGCAGAAGTGGGATGCCGACCAGGCCGATGAGCCAGCCGATCGATTCGACCGTGCTCATCGAATAACCGGTCAAGGGAGATGTCACTCGCGATTCATGGTGGTAGCGATGAAAGCGGTAGAGGGGCGACCAATGCATCGCCCGATGCATGCCCCAATAGTAGATTTCGAATCCGATCCAACAGACGACGAAGGTGGTGAGGATCGAGGTGGCTCCTTCTTTCGCGAAGGGCGCGACCCAGAGTAGGCCGGCGAAGGAGAACGCGGCCATGACGATGAATCGCAGATTGCCGATCAATTCCCAGCGAAGCTGCCCGTCGGCGCGAGGTAGATCCCAGATCCGCCGTTTCGCTCCGAGCGCGACTTCGAGACCAAAGCCAATCGCAACGTTGATCGCGATCAAGCCAGCGACGAAACTTCCGCAGACCAGGACGAGGTCGATGAAGTCGAGTTTTTCGACAAATTCGACTGAATCGACAATGACCTGAATGGTGACCATGACAAAGGTACCTCGCAGCATTTTTCGACGGCGGTAGCCAGACTAACACGAGGAGGTTGCCCGACAGCGCAACTGATCGTTGCGTAACTCGGCCCGCGCTCACTCCACGCCGAGGCGTTTGATCTTTTTGTAGAGGCCTTCTCGGGTGAGTCCGAGCTTTCTTGCCGTGCGTGCTTTGCGGCCGCCGTTGTTGGTGAGGGCGCGGCGGATCATCCAGGCTTCGACTCGGTCGAGAGCCTCGCGCAGGGTTTCGTCCGGCCGTGCGCCCTGGGCGATGGGCTCGAGGATCTCGATGATCTTGGGGGAGAGCATCTTGGGCGTGATCAAGCCACCGTTGGGAGTCAGCATCAAGCTTCGCAGGATCTCGTTTTCGAGTTCGCGCACATTGCCCGGCCAGCCGTAGCCTTCGAGGAGTTGTCGGCTGGCGAGCGAAAGATGACAACCGACCTTGCCCTCGCTCGGACCATGTAGGGCGAGGAAATAGTGGGCCAGGGGGATGATGTCGATGCGTCGCTTTCGCAGTGGTGGAATGTGGATTGGGAATACGTTCAGGCGATAGAAGAGATCCTGTCGAAAATGGCCTGAGGAGACTTCTTCGGCCAGCACCCGATTGGTCGCGGCGACGATACGGCAGCCGATGACGACGGGTTCGATCGCACCGACCGGGCGGATCTCGCGCTCTTGGAGCACGCGCAAGAGTTTGGCTTGAAGCGGAAGCCCCATCTCGGCGATCTCGTCGAGGAAGAGCGTTCCCGACCCCGCTGCTAGGAAGAGGCCGTCCTTGGCGCGTTCGGCGCCGGTGAATGCGCCCTTGGTGTGGCCGAAGAGTTCGCTTTCGAGCAAGGATTCAGGAAAGGCTGCACAGTTGATGGCCACGAAGGGTTCGTCTTCTCGGCAACTTCGATCGTGTAGCTGTCGCGCGATGACTTCCTTGCCGACGCCGGTTTCGCCGGTGAGAAGAACCGTCGATGGGCTCGACGCCGCGAGATCCACCATCTCGGAAACCTCCTGCATGGCGCAGCTCTGGGCGATCACCTGGGGCGTCGTGATTCCCTCGAAGGCGTTGGCCTCTTGTTCGGCCAGGGGCCCGGCGCATTCGTTCGGAATCACCGCGGCGCGGTTCTGCGAAGACGCTCGCGAGTTGCCCTCCCGGCGAAGCGTGTCGAGGGCATCGTTGATTTGGCTGATGATGCCCGGTTCTGATCGTTCAGGGTCTGCGAAGACGAGTGCGGCAGCACCAGTGTCGAGCAGCACCTCTGTTCGGGGCTGTTCCGATTCGGGTAGGCAAAGCAGCACGGGCGTGTCCGGGGCATAACGAGCCAGATCCTCGAGGCCCCCGCGCGAGCGTTCCGCCGACGGCACTTCGAAGAGAATGCCATCGAAGTGAACGCGTGGTAGCAAGCAGGCGTCATCTACGTGGGGAACCCAGGTCACATCGAGTTCCGGCGCTTCCGTGACGCCGCTCTCGCTGAGTCCGCGTCCGCTTCCGATCCAGAGCAGTGAACGAATGGTTCGCATGAAGTCTCTCCTGGTCCGTTTTGGGCTCGAGGCCGTGTGAGTCCGGAGAGTGCCGATTTGGGCCGTTGCATTCGTTCGAATCCCGCTTCAATTTCCCTTCAATAATTCTCAAGAGCATGCTCTCGGATTTTCACTAGACTTGTTCGATCGAATAAAGCGGATCGATCGCAGGAGCCGAATCGAGGCAAAGAGGCATCAACCAAGGAGAAATCATTTGGATCGCTGGACGCTCGCGTATTGGATCACAACCGTTCTTTTCTGCCTGGTCGTCGGATTTTCGGGCGCTTCCCATTTCATGCATGCTTCGAATATGGTCGAAGCCATGACCGGCCTCGGCTATCCGCTCTATTTCATGACGATCATCGGTCTAGCGAAGATGGCCGGTGTGATCGCCGTGCTGATTCCCGGCCATCCTCTTCTCAAGGAGTGGGCTTACGCGGGAATCACCTTCAATCTGATAGGCGCGTCCGCGTCCCATGCGTTCTCGGGGGATGGCTTCAATCACGCCGTGCGCCCGGCCGTGGTACTGGCGATTGGCCTGCTTTCCTATCTCTTGCGGCCTGCCTCGCGGCGCCTGCCGTCGTCCGCGACGTTCCCGGGGAATGACGCCGGTCGGTCCGAGGCGGGCCACCCGGTTGGGACTTCGAGTTGATGAACCGAATTGTGGGTGGTTTTGTCGCTTCGGCCCTGCTGATGACGAGCCTGGCTTGTGGCGGCCCGATGTTGGTCTTTCCAGGAGGCTCGTTGACCGGGGAAGTGGTTGCGAAGCCGGTCGCAGATTGGTCCTTCGTGACGGCTCGCTTCGTGGATCTCGAACTGCGACCCGAGGATCCCTACTCGGTGCAACTCAACTACATCGTTCGAGAGGGCCAGCTCTTGATCGATCCCAAGGAAGGACGTCGTTGGTTCGAATATCTGAAGGCGGATGCGCGCGTGCGAGTTCGATTCGACGGCAAGATCTATCCGCTGACGGCCGTGTTGGTCGGTCGGCCCGGTGAACTCGAGGGATTCGATGCCGACCGATTCATCTACCGGCTCGATCCGCGGACGCCAGGACCGTAGTCGCTGTTCAGCGTAGGTCGGACTCGCCTAACGAATCGGTTTCCCAGGCGTCGGGGATCTGGTCCAGGCCGTGGATGGCCTCGGCGGCGAGGTGGTCGACATCCGATTGGCTCCGCAATTCCGCGAGCATGCTCTGAGCAGCGCGTTCCGAGCCACAGGGAACGACCGAGTGATGCCCCAGCACGTACCAGTCTCCGCGCAGCAGGGCGACGCGCCAATCTCCTTCGAGGGGAACGCAGGTTCCGTTCAGCATGACGAGAAAAGGGCGTTTGGCCAAAGCGGGAGATCTCCTTCGCCTCATTCTACCCAACTGAGGGGAAAAAGAGGCGCGGCGGAGCGGCTAAGCGCGCTCTAGGGCGCCTGGATGGCGTGGGCGATCATTTTTGTGCCTTCGAAGACGGCCTTGTCGAGGACATTCACCTCGTCGACGAAGACGAAATCGAACTCCTGGTTCTCGTTGACGTCGCGATGGAGCATGACGATGAACATGTCGCCGGTCGCGGGTTCCGATTCGACCGTGATTTCGACGTTCCGGTTGTCGCCGCTCTCGACGTAGGTCGCACCGACGTAGATTTCGCCGACTGGCTTGCCGTCTTTGAACGGATGCAGGACGAGCCAGCCATTGCCATCGATGTGGACCTCGCGAAAGGTAAACGTCGCGCGCTCGCGCTTCGCGCCGTCGACCACGATCCAATTGGCCTCACCATTTCCAAGGGTCACTTTTTGTACGGCGGGTTCCGTCGGCGCTTCGGGTGCATCGAGGGTGTTAGTCGGCTGCTCCATGCTCTGGGTTGTCGCTTCGCTTCCGCTTTTCGGGCCCGAGCTCGAACAGGCGACAAGCGCGATCAGGGCGATCGCTCCGAGTCCAGTTCGCGTGAGGTGTGCAAGGCGCATAAGGTGATCTCCGATTCTGTTTTGGCGGGGACGAACGTCGGGTCGAGGCCGGGTTCTGCTTTTCCGGTCAAGGAAAATTCGGTCAGAGAAGATCTCGTCGGCGAACGTCGACGTCGTTGCCGTCGCCGATGATGACGGCGTTGGCCATGTTCAGGAAGAAGCCCGTGCCGAGTACGCCTGGGATCGCTGTGATGGCGACTTCGAGTGCCCGTGCGTCGAGGGGTGTTTGCAGCTTGGCGTCGAGGATCCAGTTGCCGTTGTCGGTGACGATCGGATTCGAATGTTCGTCGACGCGCCGGTCGGCGCCGAGCCCGAGTGCTTCGAGTTGTTCGCGGACGAGGGCTTCGCCGAAGGGCAGGATTTCGACGGGCAATCGGCCGCGCTGTCCGAGGTCGGTAACGAGTTTTTCTGGTCCGATCAAGATGATGAGTTGATCCGAGCTGGCCGCCACGATCTTCTCACGCACCATCGCTGCCCCGTATCCTTTGATCACATCGAGCCGGGCATCGACCTCGTCCGCCCCATCGAAGGTGATGTCGAGCCGACCGACGTCTTCGAGTCGCGCCAGGGGGATGCCGAGGCGGGTGGCCAGTTCGCCCGTCGCTTCGCTCGTCGGGACACCCGTGACCGGCAATCCGTCGGCGACCCGCGCGCCGAGAGCACGTACGAAAGCAGAGGCGGCTCGGCCGGTTCCCAGGCCGAGCTTCATGCCCTCGCGGACCCATTCAAGCGCGGCGTTGGCCGCCGCTTCGCCGTCCCCAGACTTGGGTTCGTTCGTCGCGCCGTTCGTGCCGGTCCCGCCATTCGTGTCCGAGGCGCCGTCTCGCATCGTTGCATCGTCCGAAGAGTCGGCCATCTCAGGCGAGCGCTCCCTCGATCCAGGTCGTTAGTTTTGTGATCAAGGCCGCCGGGTCTGCGCCGACGTCGATGCCGATCATGCGCCGTTTGCGTTCGCACAGGACGCTGAAGTCACCCTCCGCCTGGGCTTCGGCGAGTGTGTCGAAGTCGCCGCCGTCTGGGATTGCGAGGGGAGCGGTCGCTCGGGCCGAGGCACTTTGCCAGAGCTGTAGGCCTGCAATGCGATTCGGGCCGCCCTTTTGAAGTTGTCCGGTCGAATGGAGGTAGCGAGGTCCGAAGTCAAGGGTCGTCGCGACGCTTCGGGCCGCACCGACGGCTTCACGGAGTGATTGCAGGGCGTCGCGCGTCTCGGGCTTGTCTTCGAGGAAGACGTTGATCGCAAAGATATCGGAGGCTTCGAGGCTGTCGATGAGTGCCTTCATGGCCGCTTCGGGATCCTGGCCCGTGTCGCCTAATGCCGGTCCGACGAAGAGCCGTGCGTCGTCGATTTCGAGATCGGCCTTGCGTAGAGCCAGGCCATTCCCCTGGCTGGCTTTCTCCATCAACTCGTGGCTGGCAATCTTGGCGGCTTCGACGTCGGGTTGGTCGAAGGGATTCAGGCCGAGTACTGCGCCAGCGACCGCGGTGGCGATCTCCCAGCGAAAGACTTCCTGGACGAGGTCCGAGCTTTCGGCGAGCTTGATCCGGATGACCGGGTGGCCGGCCTCTTCGAGGGCGAGCAATTTCTTGTCTCGTCCGGCCTGCGTCTCGTCGCCGGCGACGGTGAGGTCGACGAAGATGCGATCGTTCGTGTAGCGATTCGCGTCGCCTAGCGTCTCGCCGGCAATCGGGGCGATCCCCTGGCCGCCTTTGCCCGTGGACTCGGCGACGAGTTGCTCGATCCAGTCGGTGAAGGCGGCGATCTCGGGAGAGGCGCTCAGGGTGAGCTTGTCGCGTCCCTGTTTGGCGAGAGCGGCCAGCGTCGTCCCGAGTCGCACGCCGGGATTCAATTCCATCCCGACGAAGGGCGCGCAGGCCGCCGACATGGTTCGCGCTCGAGCCAGAAGCGACTCCGGATCGAGTCCCATCGCTTCGGCGGGAAGCATCCCAAAGGGCGAGAGCGCCGAGAATCGGCCGCCGATATCGGTGTGGCCGAAGGCTATGCCGAGAAAGTCCTTCTCCTTGGCGAGGGCTTCGAGGGCGCTGCCCGGATCGGTGATCGCGACGAAATGTCGGCCGGCGGATTCGGCGCCGAGCTTGTCGGCGAGGCGTGTGTAGACGAGATCGAAGATCGCATTGGGCTCGATCGTGGACCCTGACTTCGAAGAGACGAAGAAGAGGCATCGGGCGAGGTCGAGCTTCGCGAGCGCCGATTCGACCGCGTCCGGAATCGTTGAATCGAGGACGACGAGTGCGCGCGACCTTCGATCGTCCTCGGCTGCGTCCGAGAGGGTGTGACCTAACACGTCGGGCCAAAGGCTCGATCCGCCCATGCCGATCACGACCACGGTCTCTGCCTCGTGCCGACGAATGGCTTCGCGCAGGGCGGCCGGGCCGATCGAAACTTCGGGCGTTGCCTCGGGAAGCTCGAGCCATCCCATCCAGCTCGCTTCGTCGGTGTTTGAAAAGATCGAGGCGTCGCGTCGCCAGAGCTTCCGGCTGAGACCTTCTTGTTGCCAGGACGCCTGCGCGGCCTCGACGTCGCCGGTGGATTCGCCGAGTGAATAGTCGGTTTGAGAAAGCGCTTCGCCCAGGAGTTGTTGGCGTTTCGTTTCGACGGAATGGAGCAAGCCGTCGAAGGCGTCGCTGAAGAGCGCGCAGCCCTTCGCGAGCAGGGTGTCGGTGATCTCCTCGAGCGGGATGCTGAGGGCGTTGACCTCGGACAGGATCGCGTGTGCAGCGGCCTTGAGCGGCTCCGGGTCCTGGCCTAGCGCATCGCGAACCTTCCCTTCCGCGCGGAAGGCGGCGAGGGTCGCGTCGGGCAGGGTATTGACCGTGTGGTTGCCGATCAATTCGTCGACATACAGTGATTTGGGCAGCGACGGATCCTTCGTTCCCGTGCTGGCCCAAAGGACGCGTTGCGGATCCGCGCCCGCTGCCTCGAGCCGCGCCCAGCGGTCGCTGGCCAGGGTTTCGAGGAAGCGCGCGTAGGCGAGCTTGGCATTCGCGATCGCGACCTGCGCGTTGAGCGCGGTCAACCGCTCGCGGCGCTCCGGACGGTCCTCGTCTTCGAGTGCGGTCTCGATATGCGAGGCTACGGCCGCATCGATTCGGGAGATGAAGAAGCTGGCGACACTGGCGATGCCCGAAACGGCTTGACCACGCGCGAGCCGTTCTTCCAGGCCGCAGAGATAGGCCTCATGGACAGCCTCGTAGGCGTCGACCGCGAAGAGCAGGGTGACGTTGACATGGATCCCGGCCGAGATCAGCGCCTGGATAGCAGGGATGCCTTCGGCTGTCGCGGGAACCTTGATCAACAGGTTGTCCCGGGTCACGGCCTTGGCCAGACGGTGGGCTTCGAGGATCGTTCCCTCGGTGTCGTTGGCGAGATGCGGGGAAACTTCGAGGGAGACGAAGCCATCTCGACCGCCGCTTTCCTCCCAGATTGGACGCAAGACATCGCAGCCGAGTTGAATGTCAGTGACCGCGAGCTTTTCGAATACGTCGAGGGCATCGCCGGCGCCCTGGGCAATCAACGCACGCGCGGAAGGATCGTAGTCGCTGGTCTTGGCGATCGCTTTTTCGAAGATCGATGGGTTCGAGGTGACACCGCGAATGCCCTCGTTCTCGACCCAGTTGCGCAGCTCGCCCGAGAGCAAGAGATCGCGGCTGATGTTGTCGAGCCAGATCGATTGACCCATCGCGTGGGCTTCGAAGATGGGTGAGTTTCGCTTGTTGGAATTTTTGTTAGTCGATTCTGGGGGCATGGTTCCTGCTGGGTTGGTTTTGCGTGGCGAAAGGTTGTGGTCTCGGCTGCCCGCGCGGTCGGGGGCGCATTCCGAGGCGGCAGTATAGACGCTCGGCGCGCGATCGGGGCCAAAACGACAAAACCCGGTGATGTCGGGGGGACATCACCGGGTTCGCCGGGTCGAGGATCTTCGATTGGGGTTGTGCTGGTCGGGGTTGTGCTGCGAACCGAGGGTCAGCCTCCTGAGACGGCGATTCGTCTCGGCTGGCTCTCGGCGCTTTTCGGGAGCAGCAATTCCAACACGCCGTCCTTCATGGTCGCACTGACCGACGCAGCATCGATGTCCTCTGACACCCGAAACTCCCGGTGGTAGCCACCGGATCGGTACTCGGCGTGGAGCGGACGCTTGACGTCCTCGTCTTCGTCCTCGGCGGCGCGCGCATTCAGCGTCAGCACGCCCTTGTCGAGGTCGATCTCCACGGTTTTCTCGCTCACGCCCGGCATGTCCGCATGGATCACGTAGGCGTCCGGCCGCTCGAGGATGTCGACATCCGGTCGGAAGACCAGGCCGGGGCGGGTCTGCTCGGTTGCGAGCTCCGCCTTCTCGCGTGCCTCGAGTTCTTGATTGTCGTTTCGTCCGAACATGATTCTTCTCCTTCGGTTTCGATTTCGTTCAGCGTTTCTCTTCGCTCGTCTCTTCCGTCTCACGGCAGCCGGGGTTCGACGGCTTCCAAGCCGTCCCCGGCTCGGTTCTGTTAGCGAGTCTCGATCGCAATCTGGCGCGGCTTCGAGGCCGGAGACTTCGGTAACCGCAGGGTCAGCACGCCATTCTTGTGCGTCGCCTTGGCCGCATCGAGATCGATTTCCGTCGGAAGTTCGAATGCACGCCGGAAACTTCCCGACTGACGCTCGCGCCGATGTACGGCCGTTCCGTCGCCCACCGCATACTCGATCTTCCGCTCGCCGGAGAGCGTCACCGTCGAGCCTTCGATCGACACGTCAATGTCTTCCGGTGCCACCCCGGGAATCTCTGCGCTCAAGACATAACCCGCTTCGGTCTCCTGAAGATTGACCGGCGGATAGACACCGCGTGCGTCCGGGAATTCAGCCTGCGTAGGCAAGCCAGGACTGATCTCCCGCCGCAATTCATTCAAGAGTCCATTCCATGGCCCCCAATGGCCGGGACGCTGAATTGTGTAACTCGTCATGACACACTCCTTCTCTGCTGTGCTCATTCATTGTTGCCAACAGGCCGATCCAGTCCAACCCGTCCTCTATCTCGTTGCTAGTTGTCGGCACACGCCCGAGCGTGTCAACGAGTCGGCAGCAATTTTTCTGCACTGAGTCGGAAATGTCGGGACGATTTCATGCGAATAGAAGGCAGCCGGCAGTTCGCATGCCGGAGCGTGAATGCGAACGCGGCGCTCAACCCCTCGCCGCCGGGGAAGCGAGGCTGACGAGCCGCCTCAGCCCTCCCGCGCGATTCACCGAGCGTCACTCGCGCACCCCCGAGCCCCTGCTCGAGCCCGTCGCCAGCATAGAAGGGAGAGTTCGGCGCGACGCGGCTATCGCGAAGTAAAGCGGAGCCCTCGATCGAATCTGCTTTACCGTCAGCCAGCCATTCAGCCCGTGATCGCACGGACGCCGCCTCACGGGCGAGCCATTCGCGAAAGCCGCGTCGCGCCGAACTCGCGTTCTCAGCTTCTACAAACTCGAGAACGCCTCGAAATACCCCGGCCAGGTCTTCGAAACACACCCCGGATCCAGAATGACTACCCCGGGAACCCGCAACCCCGCGAGTGCAACCGACATCGCCATCCGATGGTCGTCGTAGGTCTCGATCTCCGCCCCGCGCATAGGCCCCGGCTCGATCCGAATCCAATCCGGCCCGGTATGCACGCGCGCTCCGAGCTTGCGCAGCTCGTTTTCGAGGGCGTCGAGTCGGTCGGTTTCCTTGATGCGCAAATTGGCGACGTTCGTGATCGTGGTCGGACCGTCCGCGAAGAGGGCGACGACCGCATAGGCGAGCACGGCGTCCGGGAAATCATTCATGTCGATTTGCCCGAGGCTGTGCAGTGCGGCTGTCGGTCCCGAGACGGAGACCGTGTCGCCCGAGCGTTCGATGCCACAGCCCATGCGTTCGAGGAGTCCGAGGATCTTGAAATCCGCTTGCAACGAATCGGCCGAGACGCCCGACACCGAAACGCGGCCCCCGGCAATCGCGGCGGCGCAAAAGGGATAGGCGGCCGAGGAGGCGTCGGGTTCGATTGCATAGTCACGGCCTTGGTAGGTCTGGCCGGCCTTGATCCAGAGCCGATCGCCGTCCTGCCAAGCGGCCTCGGCACCGAAGGCGCGCATGACTTCGAGGGTGAGGTCGATATAGGGGCGCGAGACGATGATCCCGTCTTTGAAATCGAGTTCGACATCACGGGCGGCGTAGGGGGCGACCTGTGCGACGGCGGAAACGTATTGGCTCGATTGGCTGCCATCGATTCGCGCCGGTCCGCCCGGGAGGCCGCCGCCGTGGATTCGGATCGGCGGGCAATCGGCTTCGCCTTCGATCGTCAATTCGGCGCCGAGGCCGCGGAGCGAGGCGACGAGATCGGAGATCGGCCGTTCGCGCATGCGGGCGTTGCCGTCGATGATGACGGGGCCCGAGGCGAGGGTGAGCGCGGCGGTCAGGAAACGGACGGTGGTGCCGGAGCCGTGGCAGTCGAGTACGGGCGGTTCGGCTTGGTCGGGGACTGTGAGGCGACCACCGCGGCCTTGCACGATCCAGGTTTCGCCGCTGCCGTCGCCGCTGCTTGCGACCGAATCGCTACCGCCGCCGTTGTGACTGCGGTTGCGGCTGCCGTGACCACTGTCGCCGGCGAGGTCGTGTGGGCGGGGATCCGTGGAGGTCTCGATTCCGATGCCCATCATCTCGAGGGCCGCGCGCATGACGCGGGTGTCGTCGGATTCGAGTCCGCCGGTCAACCGGCTTTCGCCTTCGGCGAGGGCCGCGAGGAGCAGGGCGCGGTTCGTGATGCTCTTGCTGCCGGGGACCGCGACGTGGCCGGCGAGGGGGCCTCGGGTTTCGATCGCGAGTCGCTTGACTGCCGTTTCGCGAGGCATGGATCGTTGGCTCCGGTCGGCGAGCAAGTTTAAGGAGGCGAGAGAGGACGAGGATTCGTCTGATTCGAAGCGCACCGTAGCACGACGACGCATTTCCGTTGACACTCCGCAGGGCCTCCGGCACACTCCGTCACCGGTTGGAATCCATAAGGTTGTCGGCGAGTTAGCCGGCAGGGCAATCAAGACCTCTCGGCTCTCGACACGCGATCCGATTCGATCAGGCCCCGAACCCCCATGGATGGCAAAAGTCGTTCGCGACAGCCCTTGGCGGCTTCTCGCAGCATCTAGAACCGGTCCAGCCAATCGCAGTCTAGGAATCATCGCGGCCCATTTTGATGGCCCCGGCTCGGGGTCGCGTGAATTTCGTGCGAGTTGCGCACGCCCTTGAATGATTGGAACAGGTCGGCTCTGCCCTGCGCGGGTGTGTCGGCCCATGAGAAGCAGGAGAAAACAAGGTGCCGAAAGTCATCGTTTCCGATTCCCTCGCCCAGGACGGAATCACCGTCCTCGAACAAGCCCCGGGTATCGAAGTCATCAACAAGCCCGGCTGCTCCCCGGAAGAACTCCTCGAGCTGATCAGGGACGCGGACGGCCTCATCATCCGCTCGAATACCAAGGTCACCGCCGACGTCATAGGCGCCGCCAAGAATCTCCGTATCGTCGGTCGTGCCGGAATCGGCGTCGACAACATCGATATTCCTGCCGCAACGCAAGCCGGTGTCGTCGTCGTGAATACGCCCGAGGGCAATAACATTACGACCGCTGAGCACGCGATCGCCCTGATCGTCTCACTTGCCCGGCACATTCCCCAGGCGACCGCTTCCATGAAGAAGGGTCTTTGGGAAAAGAAGAAATTCCAGGGCATGGAGCTCTACAACCGGACGTTAGGTGTACTCGGCGCCGGCAATATCGGCCGCTTCGTCGTGTCCCGTGCCAAGGGGCTTGGCATGAAGGTGATCGTCCATGATCCCTACCTGACCGCCGAAGCCGCGGCGCGGCTCGAAGTCGAACGCGTCGATCTCGACGAGATGATGAGCCGTTCCGACGTCGTCACGGTCCACGTTCCCAAGACGAAGGAAACGACCGGTATCCTCGGTCGCGAACAATTCAAGCTGGCCAAGCCGGGGTTGATCGTCATCAACGCGGCCCGTGGTGGCATCGTCGATGAAGAGGCGCTTCTCGAAGCACTCGAGAACGGTCAAGTCGGTGCCGCGGGACTCGATGTCTTCGTTGTCGAACCGCCGCCCGAGGACCATCCCCTCGTCAACCATCCGAACGTGATCTGCACGCCGCATCTCGGCGCCTCGACCGAACAGGCCCAGATCAATGTCGCCGTTACCGTCGCGGAGCAACTTCGCGACTACTTGCTCGAAGGTGAAGTTCGTAACTCGCTCAACGTTCCGACGGTTTCGCCGGAGCAGATGGCGGAGGTCGGTCCCTATATCAAACTCGGCGAAAAGCTCGGCAGCTTCCAGGGTCAACTGGCCCAGGGCCGCGTCGACACGGTCGAAGTCGAATACTCGGGCGATGTCGCGGAACTGAAGGTCGCACCGATCACGATCGCGGTCTTGAAGGGCATCCTGTCTCCGGTTCGCGAGTCAGTGAATCTCGTGAACGCTTCGAGCGTGGCCCAGGAGCTCGGCATCAAGGTCATCGAATCGAAGGTCGCGCGATCCACCGATTTCGCCTCCGCCGTCACCGTTCGGGTGAAGGGCGTGACCGACCGATTGGTCGCCGGGGCCGTCTTCCACGGCCGCCAGCCACGCGTCGTGCGCATCGACGACTTCATGCTCGAAGCCATCCCGGAAGGCTGCACGCTCTTGTTGCACAACCACGACCAAAGCGGCGTCGTCGGCACCGTCGGAACCATTCTGGGCGAAGCGGGAATCAATATTTCGCGCATGCAACTCGCCCTCCACGAATCCAGGGGCGAGGCCTGCATGCTCGTCAACATCAACCAGGACCCAGGTAAGAAGGTCCTCGCGGCACTGCGCGATGCAGAGAATATGATCGCAGTACAAGTATTGGAGTTATAGACATGACAACCGTAGTAGGCGTAGGCGCCCAGTGGGGCGATGAAGGCAAGGGTAAGATCGTTGATTGGCTCGGACCGCGTGCGGATCTCGTCGCGAGATTCCAGGGCGGAAACAACGCCGGCCACACACTCGTCGTCGATGGCGAGACGACGATCCTGCACGTCGTTCCCTCCGGCATCCTGCACCCGGGATCGGTCAACCTGATCGGGCCCGGCGTGGTCGTCGATCCCGCTATCCTGCTCGAAGAGGTCGAAGCCTTGAAGGCGCGCGGAATCCTCAAGGATCCGTCACGCTTGCGCGTTTCGGGTCGCGCTCACGTCATCCTCTCATGGCACCGCGCGCTCGATGGCGCCCGGGAAGCCGCTGCCGGCAAGGACAAGATCGGTACGACCGGTCGCGGGATCGGCCCGGCCTATGAAGACAAGGTCGCTCGCCGTGGTATTCGCGTTGCGGATCTTCGCCAGACCGACACGCTGCGCGAAAAGCTCGAAGCGATCGGCGAACAGAAGAATTTTGAATTGACGAAGCTCCACGGGGTCGATCCGATCGACGTCGGTGAACTCTATGAACAGTGTGTCGAATTCGGGCGGCAGCTCGAGCCCTATATCGATCACACCGGGCGGATCCTCGATCGCTCCTTGCGGGCCGGTAAGAACGTGCTCTTCGAAGGCGCGCAGGGGACCTTTCTCGATATTGATCACGGGACCTATCCCTTCGTCACGTCCTCCAATTGTGTGGCGGGCGCTGTCTGTACGGGAAGCGGCGTTGGGCCGACGAAGATCGATCGCGTGATTGGCATAACAAAGGCCTATACGACGCGCGTCGGGTCCGGGCCCTTTCCGACGGAACTCGAAGACGAGACCGGCGAGCGATTGCGCAAGGCCGGGGCGGAGTTTGGTGCGACGACGGGGCGACCGCGAAGATGCGGTTGGCTCGATGGCGTGTTGTTGCGCGAAGCGGTCACGGTCAATGGCCTGACGGACCTCGCGATCAACAAGCTCGATATCTTGAGTGGCTTCAAGGAGCTCAAGATCTGCACGGCCTATGACATCGACGGCAAGATTACCGAGGATTTTCCGATGACGTTAGGCGAGACGGAGCGTGCGATTCCCGTTTACGAGACGATGCCCGGATGGGATGAGGATTTGACGGGAATGAACTCGATCGAGGAGTTCCCGGATAATGCTCGGCGCTACATCGAGCGGATCGAGGCGATCGCCGAGGTCGAGGCGACGCTCTTGTCGGTCGGTCCGGGGCGAGACGAGACGATCATCTTGCGGGAGTTGTTCGCGAAGCGGTGAGTCGGCGTTTGTTTGCCGTAGAGGTTTGTAGCTTGGGAGGCGCGACCGGCGCGGCGTGGTTTCTGTGAATGGCTCGCCTTCAGATTGGCTTTCCGGATTTTGCGGAGGTGATCGCGTCCAGGTTGCCTCGTTCGGTGCGGGCGTGGGCTGCGCTTTACTTCACTGAAATCACGCCGCGCCGGTCGCTCGCGATTGTGCTGCGATCGATGCGGTTCTAGAGCCGTGTATTCACAGACATGCTGGGTTTGCGGGGCGGGGAGGCGGTTGGCCTGGCCGGAGGCTGAGTTGTGCTCGGCGGGGCGCTTGCTGATGGAGGGTGTTGGGTGATTGATGACGACTTTGTTGAGGCTCGGCGGATGGAACTTGTTCGGCTGCGCGAGGAGTTGTTGTCGGTGGCCGATTCCGCCGCGGAGGGCGCGCGGCCGGTCGATCTCGACCAGCCGATCGGGCGAGTCTCGCGGGTGGACGCGATGCAGCAGCAGAAGATGGTGGCCGTCAATCGGCAGGCCGCACAACTGCGGCGGCGCATGGTCGAAGCGGCGCTTACTCGGATCGAAGACGACGAATACGGGGAATGTCTTGGATGCGGGGAGGAGATCGCCCCGCGGCGACTCGAAGCTCAGCCCGAGGCCTCCCTCTGTATTGAGTGTCAGGGTCGGCGGGAGGCCGTGAGCTGATCGTGGGGCCGAAACAGGCCTGCCTTGGGGTTGAAGTGGGGCCACAGGGAAAGCTTTCCACGAAATCGAGTCTCGATGGACTGCCGCGAGGGACCGACCTGCCCGGATTGATCAGATTTGAGGGGTTGGCGGGATGGAGTGGGATCCGCTCTTTTCCTGGGTGACCGCGTTCGGCGGCGGCTGCGATGAGCGGGCGATGTGCAACTTGCGCCAAGAGCGAGGTCGTCTTTTTTGTCTCTCGGGAACTAGAAACCAGGGCGCTGGGTCCCATCCTCGATCTCAGCGCTTGATTGGGGCCGCGAATTGGTCGATAGAGGCGGAGGCTGACCGCCTCGTTTTCACGTTCGATAACGATCCGCGAATCAGGCCAACACGACTCACACGCAACAAACTGGGGAGCAGGGCTTGGCGGGATCGATTCGCGTTCTATCTGGAAATCTCTGGTGGGGCAGGGCTGATCCGGAAGGTTTGATCGATCTCATTCGCGAGTATCAGGTCGACGTCTTCGCCGCCCAGGAACTCGGTCATGAGAATGCCGAAGCGATCTCCAGCGAACTCCCCTACGGCTGCCTCGAACCGAACGACGAATATCACGGCATGGGCATCGCGCTGCGCCACCCCGGAAGCTACGAACGCATCCCCCTCTATATGCGCGACGCCAGAAGGGCCGTCTTGCAACCCGCCGATTGGCCCGGGCTCGAATCTCCCGTCGACCTCATCAACGTTCATTTCCACGCCCCCCACGCCCTCCGCCCCTTTCCCTCCGGACTGGTCCGATGGCGGCAGGCAAAAGGTCTCGACAAGTTCATCTCCGAGAACCCGAGCGACACGCGCTTGATCGTCGGCGACTACAACGCGACCCCCCGTTGGCCCCTCTATCGGCGATATGCCCGGCGATTCTCGGACGGCGCAATCGCTGTCGCCCAAAAGGAAGGTCGCGCGGTCGAAGCGACCTGGGGACCAAGCCCGGGAAGCCCGAGGCTATTGAGGATCGACCACGCGATGGTTCGAGGACTCGAAGTCGAGAGCTTCCGAGTCGTCGGCATCCCGGGAAGCGATCACTCGGCGTTGGTCTTTGACTGTTCGCCCATTGCGCGGGCCGCGCCGGTCGCGCTCGACGCCTCCGTCACGTCTCTTGCGTCTTCTAGTTCTAGGCCTGCCCCGCCTGCCCCACCCCTGCAGCCGCCTGCGTCTTCCAGGCGTTCGGCAGGTGAACCGGGCAGTGGAGTCGTGGCGGCGCGATCAGATTGATCGGATTCCCGGTTTCGCCCTCCGGTCGTCCGTCCTGATCCCAATCGCACCGCCGACTCCTGTCGAAATGGCAGCTTCGACAATTTCCTTGGCAATGACTTCCCTTGCAATGACTTCCCTGGAACGGTCTTCCTAGAAAGGCAGGGCCCAGTCCGTCGATCGGGCACGGCCGGTCACCTTGCGGAGGGTCGTTCGGGGCCGACTCCAATTGGCGGAGGCCGGGACCGCCCAGGCGTCGACGCGGACAGTTCGGACTCGACGAGGAGCGCTTGGCTTCAGGGGTTGTGAGGGTGCGCAGCGCGGCGAGTTGGTAATCGAGGGAACCTGGAGGGGAAGGTCGCGGCTGGATCCCGTGGTTTCTGGGCCTTGCTCGTCAAATTCGGCGTCGACGGCGTCGAGGCTGTGCTCAAGGTCGAGGTCCATATCGAGGTCAAGATCAAGGTCTTCGAGGATCGAGTCGGTCTGGAAGCTGGTCACCGTGATGTCTCCTTGGACAGGATGGCTATTTGCCGGTCTATGGGGCCCTGTGTTTTGCGGGTCTCAAGACAATAGGCGAACAAAAGACGAAAGTCAAAATTCAACGGACAAATTGAACGAGGGTGACCTCAAGTGCGTTTTAGGAGCGTTTGAGTCTCGACGGAGCGCTGCGACGGTGGTATTCAACGCCCGGGCCCGTAGCTCAGTTGGTAGAGCAGAGGACTTTTAATCCTACGGTCCGGGGTTCGAGTCCCCGCGGGCTCACCA
>CAZMFM010000036.1:0-43923 GCA_964565565.1 uncultured Spirochaetaceae bacterium
GGCGGTGGGTCTCGCAGTCGTCAACCCCGGCTTCGAGGATATCGGTGGTGAGACGGTGGTGAACGAATTCACCTTTGGTCCGCTGAGTGGCTGGGGTCTCTACGAAGATCCGCCCAGCCACGTCGCTGGCGGCACCGGCCCCACCTACTTTCTTGGAACGCTCACACCGTTCGAGCAAGATCCGATTGGCAACCCAGGCGTCTTCGTCAACTTCCCGGCGGGCGCACTAGAGGGACAACGCGTTGGCATTGCCTTCAATTTCTTCGGAAGCGGGGGCGAAGGGGAATGGGGTTTCGTACAGCTTCTCGCCGACACATTGCAGCCCAATACCCAATACACATTGGAAGTGGGAATAGGCAATATTGCCTCCGGCACATCAATGTCGGGGCAGGACTTCCCACTCGACGGATTCCCGGGCTACCGCGTCGACCTGCTCGCGGGCGGGGTGGCCGTGGCATCAGACAATAATTCTTTGGCTGGCACGATTCCGGAGGGCGAATTTAGGCTTAGCACCGTGAGCTTGACGACCGACGACAGTCACCCTCAACTCGGCGCGACCCTCGCGATTCGATTGGTCAGCTTGAATGCGGTCGATCCTGCGTTTCCAGCGTCCGACCTCGAAGTCGATTTTGACGACGTGCGCCTGGACGCGACTCCGGTCATCGCAGTGCCCACCCTTCACATGCCGCTCCTGGGCATTCTAGCGCTCGCGTTGCTGGTCTCCGGAGGACGTCGCTTGCAGCTCCATCGCGTAAGCTAGGCGCCTCTGCTCTCTCTTTCTCGACCCCGAGTGATCGCGAGGACCGAGCCGAGCAAGAGCACGATCCCAATGAGGGACAGACCTGGCACAGCCGCCACGAGCGGTGCGTTCTGCGTCGACCAGATGGAGGGCTCGGCATTGACGATCGACATGCAAAGACTCGGGGTGAGCGCATCACAGGTCGTTGTTCCGACAGCCTCTTCGAACGCAAAGCGCCCGACGAGGCCAGCTTCGTTTCCGTTGACCGGCGCTGAAAAATTCTGGGCGATCTCGCTGGGTGATTTCGCACGGGACCAGAACCGGACCTCGTCGATCAGTCCCTTGTAGTCTTCGTATTGCAAAAGTACGCCGATGGCAGCTTGTTTCTCGGATCCCCAGAACCAGCCCGCCTGGGATCCGAAGCCCGGCCAGGTATCCCACCAGAAGGTCATGTCGGTGCGCAGGGTGCTCGTCTCGCTACCAACCAACGCGCCATCGATCCAGAGTTCCAATTCCGCACCACTCGCGACCGGCCAACGTCGGACCAAAGTGAGCTGATGCCACTCGCCGTCGAGTAGCGAGGGTGTCGTCGTCGCCGGATAGGCGCCGATCGACCAGACCCCGCCGGGGCCGCCGCTCGCGCCGTCGCCGAATAGCCAGCGCACACGGCCGCCACCGTAGAATTGAAGACTGAAAGTCCCGTCCTGAAACCCACAGCAGGCGTTGTTGTTATGTCCGTCGAGCAGAAAATTTCCCGCGAACCACCATTCGTTCGAGCTATACGGCTCGAAATCCGAATCGGACCAGTTGATGAGCTGTTGCGGAGTCCCTTCCGTCGTTGGGCCTACGAGAGGGCCGTCATCGGGCAGGATCCATAGCTCGAGCGTGAACTCGCCGTCCCCGAAGCCATCGGGGATGGCTACGTGTCGCGCGTATTCATGATCTCCCGCCGCGTTCTGGATAAAATTGAGCGACTGCCCATTGGCGTCATTGATCCCCAGTGCGACAAACACGCACACCATCAGACCGTTGTGCCACGTCCTTCGCATAGGGCTCAGTATACCCAGGGCGGCCCAGGGGGCCTATTCGATTGGAGCGTACTTTCCGGGGGCGTGGCGGGCGAGCATCATGGCGCAGGGGAGCATTCCGATGAAGATCAGCGCGACGATGTAGTAGATGTCGTTGAAGGCCTCCATGGATGCCTGAGCCAGCACCATTTGATCGAGTGATTGCATGGCAGCGAGTCGGGCCGATTCGACATCGAGTCCGCGTGAGATGAATCCCTGCGTCATGGAGTCGAGGGTCTGTGAAGCGACGGGGTCGAGCGGGCTGATCTGGTCCGCGAGTCCGGCTCGGTGAATATCGGTTCGATGGTCGAGAGTCGTGGCCAGGATCGCGACGCCGAGACTTCCGCCAAGTTGCCGGAAGAGGTTGTAGAGGCCGGCGCCCTTGGCGATCAACGGGCCTGGAAGGGAACGCAGCGTCGCTGTCGAGAGCGGTACGAACATGGCGCCCATGGCGATGCCTCGCAGGATCTGTGGCGGGATGATCTGGGGCCAGCCACTCATCAGGCTCCAATCACTCATCATGACGAGGGCACCGATCATGATGACCATGCCAGTGAGAAAGATATAGCGAGGGCCGACGCGCCAGATCAATCGGCCGACGAAGGCCATCATGACCGCAGTCGAGAGGCTCGACGGGAGGTTGGCGAGTCCCGACTTCCATGGCGTCCAGCCGAGCAGCCCCTGGGCATAGACCGGGAAGAGAAAAACACTGCCATAGAGACCGAGGCCCATGAGCAGGCCGAGGGCGCAGCCGATGGCAAGCGCGGGGCGACGGAGTACGCGCAAGTCGACGACCGGGTTCTCCGTGGTGAGCGAGCGGTAGATCAAGCCGACGATGCCGAAGAGGGCAGCGACGGCGAGCCAGCGAATCCGCGCACTGCTGAACCAGTCGTTGCTGCCACCTTGCTCCAACATCGTCTGCAACGCACCGACCCCGACGACCAACAAGAACATGCCGAGCCAGTCCATGCGCAGACTCGAGTTGCGTTGGGCGTGGGGCGGGTCGACGAGGTAGGTCGCGCACAGCGTCGCCGCAAACAGACCGAGCGGTACGTTGATGAAGAAGATCCAGTGCCAGGAATATTCCTGGGTGATCCAACCGCCTAACGTCGGTCCGATGCTCGGGCCCATCATCGCTCCGACTCCAAAGATCGCCTGTCCGACACCCTGCTTCGAGGGCGGGAAGGATTCGATCAGGATCGTCTGCGAGGTGGCGACGAGTGCGCCCCCGCCGAGACCCTGGACGATGCGCCAGAAGATCAGTTGATCGACGCTACTCGACAATCCGCAGAGCAGCGAGGAGGCGGTGAAGATCAAGATGGAGGTGATGAAATAGAGCTTTCGGCCGAAGCGATTGGCCATCCAGCCCGTCATTGGAATGATGATGACGTTCGAAACGATATAGCCGGTAATGACCCAATCGGCTTCGTCGAGGCTGGCGCCGAGATTGCCCATCATGGTGGGCAGCGCGACGTTGACGATGCTGGTGTCGATGATTTCGAGGAGCACGGCCAACATGACCGAGAAGACGATCAGTAATCGCCGGAAGTCGAGGCGGTAGTCTTCTTCGGAAGTGAGATCGACCACGACTACTCGACCGAGATATAGACTTCCGCCGACAGGCCGGCTGCGAGTTGCAGCCCCGCGCCTCCCGGGGCCTCCCCTTCTTTAGGAATCGCATCGAGCGCGATCTTGATGGGGATTCGCTGGACGACCTTGGTGAAGTTCCCGGCGGCGGGTTCGGGGGAGATCAAAGCGTATTGTGTTCCCGTCGCTGGAGAGAATGATTCGACTCGCCCGCTCCAGACCACGCCGGGAAAGGCATCGATCGTGATCTCAGCCGGCGATCCGACCCGAACGCCGGCCAATTCGGTCTCCTTGAAGTTCGCCATCACCGAAACCTGCTGATCGGCAACGAGCGCCAGGAGCGGCCGGCCGCGGCTGACGACGGTCCCGACTTCGATGCTTCGCCGGCCAACGACGCCCGAGATCGGGGCGCGCACGACGGTTCGCGACAATTGGAGCTGGGCGTTCTTTTGATCCGCCTCGGCCTGGCGAATCTCGGCGTCGTCGAGGAGTAGGGCGAGTTCGGCCTCCGCCTGGAGCTCGAGTGATCGGACGTGCGCCCGCGCGCCGTCGCGCAGGGCCTGGGCTTTGTCGAATGCGCTTTGGCTCGTGCTGTGGCTGGCGTGCAGGGATTCGACGCGTGTTAGTTCGCGTTCGGTTCGCCAGAGCTCGGCGGTCGCCGCCTTGCGCTCGGCATCCGCGGCCGCAGCGGCTGCCCGGGCCTGGACCGTTCGGTTGTTGGCCAGGGAGAGTGTGGCGTCTGCACGCTTGAGCGCGAGTTCGAAGTCGGTCTCGTCGAGGCGCAATAGCGCTTCACCCTGCTCGACGCGCTGGTGTTCGGCGACGAGAATTTCGACGACCCGTCCCGTGACCTCGCCGGAGACATAGACGATTGGCATATCGACGAAGGCGTCGTCGGTATGGACGCGCCCGGACAGAATTCCGCTGGCGAAGAGAACGGCCGCGATCGTGGTGACGAGCACGAATCCAATCAGCCACCAACGGCGACGCGTCGAGACGGTTGCGCTTTCTTTGCTGTGATCATCGACTTTGCTGTCGTCGACGGCTTCAACGATTGGGGCAGCGCTCATCTTCTCCCCTCCCCCTCGGTACTGGCCTTCATTCCGGCCAGGAAGATCTCGACGAAGGTTCTCGCGACTTCGCCGAGGGGTTGGCTTTGTGCGGATTCTTCGCGAATGATGTGGCGATTGTTCAAGTGGTCGAGAACCATGCCGAGGAAGGCGCGCCCCGCCAACTCGGGGTCGACGGGTCGAAAGGCGCCGTCCTCAATTCGCATGGCCACATAGTCCGTCACGAAATCACGGAGTCGTCGCACCCGTGAAGCAAAGAAGGGTTGGCAGAGGGAGTGGCCCTCGAGCGCGGTGAACATCAAGAGTCGTAGGAAGTCGGGGTCTTCTTCGACGCGGCGAAAGACGCCATCGGCGACGCCGCGAAAGACGGCTTCGTCGTCGCGCCGGTCTGCGGCAGGCCGCAGGCTTCCCGGCAGGTCTGGGGCGGCCATCTTCTGATCGATGATTGCCGCGTAGAGGGCTTCTTTGCTTGCGAAGTAGCGGTAGAGGGCGGCTTCGCTGATGCCGACCCGCTCGGCGAGGACCCGGGTCGTGGTGCCGTGATAGCCGAGGTCGGCGAAGCAGCCGATCGCCTCTCGTAGGATTTGCTCGCGACGGTCCTGGGCGCTGAGCCGCTCCGCGCGGCGTGGAGCGGTTGGGGGGCCCGATGCGAGGGGTTCTGTGCTCATGAAGATAAGTTAGTAAGTATTTACTTACTTGTCAGGCCGAACGTACCGTAGCTGGCTGTGAGGCGCTCCTGGCCTCACGCTCGGGGTTTTGGCACCAGTTTCGGCGCCAGCGATTCAGGCGGTGCGATCGCGCAGGGCGGCGATCCGGTCGTCCAGTGGCGGGTGGGTGGAGAAGAGGGCCGACATGGGTTTGTTGCCGATGCCGGAGGCGGTCATGCCGTCGGGCAGTGGGGCGGTGCCCCCCTTCAGGGCTTCAAGGGCGGCGATCATGTTTCCCGTCCCGGCATAGCTGGCACCGCCTGCGTCGGCTCGGAACTCGCGCCGCCTGGAGAACCAGGCGACGACCGTCGAAGCGAGGATCCCCAACAGGACTTGTGCCACGAGTGAAGCGACGAAATAGCCGATGCCGTGGCCTCGTTCGTTCTTGAGGATCACACGATCGACGAAATGGCCAACGATCCGTGACAGGAAGATGACGAAGGTATTCACGACGCCCTGGATCAAAGCCAGGGTCACCATGTCACCGTTCGCGATGTGGGCGATTTCGTGGCCGAGAACGGCGTCGACTTCATTCTTGCGCATCCCGCGGAGCAGGCCCGAGCTGACCGCGACCAGCGCGGAGTTCTTGCGCATCCCGGTGGCAAAGGCGTTAGGCGCATCCGCGGGAAAGATGGCCACCTCCGGCATCTGGATTCCGGCGGCTTCGGCATGGACGCGCACACGAGAGAGCAACCACTGGGATTCGGGATCGCGGACTTCACCCTTGGGATCGATCACCTTGGCGCCGGTCTGCCATTTGGCCATGGGCTTTGAGAGGGCGAGCGAGATGAACGATCCGGTGAATCCGATCACGGCGGAAAAAGTCAGCAGGGCAGGGAGGTCGAGATCGACACCGCGCTCGTCGAGTACGTTTCCGATTCCGAAGACGGAGAAGATGACGACGATGACCGCCAACACGGCGACATTGGTGAGGAGAAAGAGGCCGATTCGTTTCATGCGAAGACTTCCTGTGGCTGGCGAAACTCGCTGTGGTCGACGATTGAGTGAGGATCTGGGTGAGGGTTGGATTCCGCGTGTGCGAGCGGGTTCCCGCGATCGTCCGCGTAGCGTTGGATTGGGACTGAGCGTAACACTCTCGGCCAACGGAGAGGCGTCGCGCGGTTGCGATCTTCTATCGGGTGGTCTCGCCGATCAAATCGGCCAGAGGCTTGCGCATCACGACTGGTTCTTCTTTTGGCCAGGCTTCGACTTCCACCCATTTTGGTATTCTTGCCCGCCCCGATTCTTCTTTTGTTGCAGCGCGAATGAAAGCGATTGGTTCGCGCCCGCTCCGAGAAAGATCAACCGGCTCTTCGAGAGAAGGCTGTCCTTTTTTTCAATCCGAACGAGGTAGAAACCGGTCGGAAGTTGATCGACGGCGACGAATCCATCCGGGCCCGAGAGCACGCGCTGCTCGACATACCCGTTTGGCGTCCAGCCGCGTAGCTCAATCGTCCGCCCGCCGGTTTGGATCGATGGATCAGCGCTGATTTCGATCTCGATCTCTCCGTACGTTCGCTTGACCGGCGGGGCTGGGGGTGCGCGGCCAGGGATGCGCAGGGTCACGAAGGGCCCGGTTTCGTAGCCGGCGAGGTCGATCGGCCTGCTTTGTGTGACGGGCACAGAGGTCGGCGGTTTCCAGCGGTTGGACTGGGCCGGTGCCTCGATTTCATAGCTCAGGGTGTATTGGTCGGCGGGAACGTTGGGGAATCGAAAAAAGCCCCGATCGTCCGAGAAGACCTGTAACCGGTTGCCGGACCCGGTGCCGTCGAGCCAGAGGCGAAGGCCGGAGACGGCGGTTTCGTCCTCCGTCATCAGGCGGCCCATGAGATCGATCCATGGCGCAGGTTCGTCGAGGGCGTCGCGCCAGGCAGAGGTCCGGCTGGCGAATTGGGCCAACAACTCGGGATGCTCGGGCCCGACGTCATTGCGTTCGAAGGGGTCGGCCTCGATTTCGAAGAGCGCTTGCTCTCCGCGGTCGAGCCACTCGACATAGCGCCAGCGTTCCGTACGAAGGAAGGCAGCGTCCTCGAAGCGCGCGGGCGGCAAGATTGGAATGTCCCCCTCACGTTTGCGCAAGATGTCCTGAAAGCCCGTGACGTGATCGCGGACCGCCTCGCCGATTCCCGCGATGCGCTCATTGAGGGGATAGCCCTCATGATCCGGCGGCAGGGGCGCGCCAGCGTATCGCAACATCGTGGCGTGGAGATCCTCGAAGCTGACCAGGTCGTCGCGCTGCTCGTTTTCGGGCACGTGTCCCGGCCAGTGAAAGATCAGTGGAGAGCGAAAGCCCAACTCGTAGATCGAGAGCTTGCCGCGGTCGCCGCCAAGGCGGTCGCTATTCAACTGAGGCAAGTCCTGCGGGCCCTGCTCCCAGCCATTGTCCGAGACGTAGATGATCAGCGTATTGTCACTCAGCCCGCGCGCTTCGAGGATCTCGAGCAAACGTCCGACCACGAAATCGAAGCGCGTAATGTTCGCGTAATAGAGCGCGGCAGGTCGGACCAGACCTTTGCGCAGATAGTTCCTGAACAATCTTGGACTTGGATCGTGGGGGTGATGGGGCAGCATCGGCGCGAAGAAGAGGAAGAAGGGTTCGTCCTCTTCGACGCCGTTGAAGAAGCTCTGTAACGACGAGAGCGTGAGGCGGCCGAATCGGAACCAATCCTGGGGAAAGCTCAGGTCCGGGAGTACCGTCGTCGTTCCCTCGTCGAACCCGGCCAGGGAAAAGTCGCCTTCCCAATGCTTGCCGCCTTGAAAGGTTCGGTAGCCCTTCCGCGAGAGCTGCCTCGGCAGCGTGGTGTATTGCCCGACCTCGACACGCCGCAAGAAGCGCCGGCCATTGGTTTCTTCGAGCCGGGTTCGTTGCGCCTTCCAGGCGCGGGGGTGGAGTCCGCTCAGCAAGGTTTGTAGCGCGGGCTGACAGACACTGGCCGTCGAAAAGGCGCGTGTGAAGGTTGTTCCTTCGGCGGCCAGCCGGTCGAGATTCGGTGTCCGGATCGTCTCGTTTCCCAAGAAGCCGTGATAGGGGTAGCCGAGATCATCCGAGAGAATGAAGACGATATTCGGTGGCCGTTCCCGAGGATTTTCTCGGGTGTTGCCTGGCGCAGCCGTGAGAAGAGACACCATGGAAATGAGCAGGAAGAGCGAGCAACGCATCGACTCGATTATGTCATTTCTGGGCTGAAATTTTAAGCGGCTTTGTCCGGTCCGAGGCAGGAATTTGCGCCGACCGGCCAAGGCTCGCGAGGCACCGAGGCAGGCAGCGGATAGGCAGTCGACTGCGCCATCCCCGGAGACTGGATCGCGTTTTGCCTTCGACTCATCGTGCCATTCAGTTTCGGGACGATTCCCAGCCCCAGTCCTCAGCCCCCAGTCTTCAGCCCTCCGAGTCAGGGATGATGAGATTGTCGAGAAAGGCGTCGACCACCCGGACCTGATTCTCGCTTCGATCCGGATCGAACTCCGTGACCAGCTGGAAAGCGACACCCACGAGCAAGGAGAAGAGTTGTTCGAGGAATTCGGCGGAGGAGAGATCAGAGCGCAGCCAACCCGCTTTCTGTGCTCGTTCGACTCGATCGCTCGCGAGCGATCGCCATTGATTCATTTCGGCGATGCGCTTTGCGGCATGCTCCTGACTGGTTGCTTCGCCGCGTCCCCAGACAGTGAAGCGTGCTTGCCATTCCTCCCTTCCGGCAGCGCCGAGGGGCAGCGCTCGGTGGACGACTTCGTGAAAGGCCTTAGGCCCCCAGCGCGTTTCGAGAATTTCATTGATTTCGAGCGCGAGTCGACGATTGGCGGACCAGTAGCGCGCTTCGGCATCGACATCCTTCAGGGTTTCCGGATTCTCGCGGACGTGCTCGATGAGTTCCGCCTGGGAGTGGACGCCGAGCTTCCAAAAGATGCGCTGGAGATGGTTGCGCACGGTCGTTGGGCTGATCGAAAGTGTCGCGGCGATCGTGGGTACGCGTCTTCCCCGGCGGAGTTCTGCGAGCACTTCTTGCTCCCGCTTACTGAGGGCATCCTGGGCAGACACTGGATCGTTCCTTTAGATGGACGGAGGGACATGGACAGAGGCCGGGACCCGGCACTGCTCGATACTACCAGCCGATTGATGCAAAGTGCATCAGTTGTAGAGAGGCAGGCCGACCGCATAATCGGGTGGGAATCAGGCCTTGATCCGGCCCTGCGCCCAGATGAATATTCGTTATTCGCCCGAAGTGGGCTAGGAGGCTCGAGATGGGCGATCGGATTCGTGTGACGACCGACGGCGGGATTGCGCATGTCCTGTTGAATCGGCCGGAAAAGAAGAACGCGCTCGATGGAGACATGTTCGAGGGCTTGCGCCAGGCGGCTCGCGATCTGGCCGCCGATCCCTGCGTTCGTGTGGTCATTCTTTCGGGCGCGGGCGATTCGTTTTGCTCGGGAATCGACCTCTCGAATTTCGGTGCGATGGCGAGTGGTGAATTGAGCGAAGAGAGTGAGTCGGTCAAGGCTGCGGTGGCGGACAAAAGTCGGGACGGTGCGAATCAGGCGCAACAACTCGCCTGGTTGTGGCAGGAACTTCCGGTGCCCGTGATCGCTGCCATGACGGGCGTCGCTTACGGCGGCGGACTTCATATCGCCCTTGGTGCGGACATTCGAATCGTTTCGCCCGACGCGCGGCTCGCCTTCGTCGAGATCAGCTGGGGGCTCGTGCCGGATATGTCGGGGACTCAGGCGATGCGGCGGCTGATTTCCCTCGATTTGGCCAAGAAGATCGTTTTTACGGGCGAGACACTCAGCGGGACGCAGGCGGTCGGGCTTCATCTGGCGACCGAAACCAGTGATCAACCACTCGAGGCCGCATTCGCCCTGGCACGAACGATCGCCGACCGAAGTCCGGATGCGATTCGGGCAGCGAAGAAACTGCTCAATGCTTCTGGCCTGGTCTCGCTTGCGGATGGACTCGCCAACGAGATGGCGGCCTCGGGATCCCTGATGGGCAGTAAGAATCAGATCGAAGCCGTCATGTCCAAGCTCGAGAAGCGAACGGCCCACTTCGAAGATCCAACCGTATCGACCTGAGGTGTTATGCGCATTCCTTTCTTGATCGTGATCGCCCTATCGTTGCTGGCGCTCTCATCGCAGGCCGCCGAGACGCCACCGCGCAATCCATTTCTGGCGGACTCGGTCTATCCGCTCGGCCACGGCGATTCCGCCCAACAGGATGCTTTGCCGGTCAAGGGGCCGAGGGGTTTCGGCCCGCGGCTCGATCGCTCGGAGATTCAATACGCTCCGACGGGTCCTGCTCAGTTCGGCGCCTATACCTCGAGTCCCTATCCCGATGGTCGGCGGGTTTATTGGAGCAATGGCCTCGATCGGATCGTGAAGGTCGATTTCGAGAGCTTCGAGATTCTCGCGACACGATGGGTCGAAGGGGCGAAGCGATGGACGGAGGCGGAGGCCGACGCTTCGATCGCCGCATTCGATGAATCGAACGACGGATTCTTCGCCCTGTGGCATGCCTTTCAGGATGCGAACAAGCTGCAAGATCTCTCGAGCGTCTATACGGTACTCGATGCGGACAACACCTATTTTATCGCTGACAAGTCGGGCCGGATCACGGCCTACACCGATGCGGACCCGAGTGATCCAGGCTCAGCAATCGTCGAGAAAGCATCCTTCCAGATGCCTGCCTTCGTGACGGGCTTGACGGTCGGTATGAATATGACTTTCGACGGTTGGTTGATCGTCCCGACGGAGCACGGCTTCGTCGTGGCCGTTTCGCGTGATTTGCAGGCGTACCGGGTCGTCCGAATGCGACATAGCGAAGGAGCGGAGGAGAAAGCGACGCGGCCGATCGGCTATGGCTGGGTTCGCAATGCGACGGCGATCGACGACGAAGGTGGGATCTACATCGCTTCCCAGGAACACATGCACAAGCTGGTCTGGACCGGCGATCGGCTTTCGACCGATCCCACCGATGGGGCCTGGACGGCGGGTTATTTGAACGGTTGGACGCACGGGACCGGCGCGACGCCCAGTCTGATGGGCTTCGAGGGGGAAGACCGATTCGTCGTGATTACGGACGGTGAGGAGCTGATGAATGTCGTGCTCTTCTGGCGCGATCAGATTCCCGCAGACTGGAAAGAGCCGGCGGGAGCGCCGGATCATCGGATCGCCGGGATGCTTCCCGCGGACATGGGCGACGCGGCGCTTAAGGAGATTCAATCCGAACAAGCCGTGGTCGTCGCCGGCTATGGGGCGCTGGTCGTCAACAACGTGCCCCGGAACGTCCCCTGGTATCTGCCCGGACGCGCGCAAACGCTGCTGATCAGCTATCTCGGTAGCCATCCCCGCTATCAGCCCTATGGCGTGCAGAAATTCGAGTGGGATCCGGCAGAGCGAGTGTTTCGCCTGGCCTGGGTCAATCGCGACATCAGTTCGCCGAGCTGCGTCCCGATCGTGAGCTATCCGAGCGACAGGGTCTATTTGATCGGTGCGCGTGAGAATCGCTGGACCCTCGAGGCGCTCGAATGGAGTGATGGCCGATCGGCCTATCACTCGGAGATTGGTGGGCAACGTTATAATCCGCTCTTTTCGGGGACGCTGATCGATGAGCGAAGTCGAATACATTATGGATCGCCGTGGGGACGTGTTCGCCTGACGTCTGCTGATTCAGGCGATCCGAGCACCACGAAAACTATGCCCGCGATTCAGACAGGAGAAGAACGACCGTGACGAAACTAACAAATGGTACGGACCTAGTAGATCCGCATGCCTATGCGTCGAATGGGGTGCCTCATGAGACCTGGACGCGACTGCGGAAGGAATCGCCCGTCCACCATTGTGTGCCGGATGGATTTGAGCCCTATTGGGCCATTACGCGCCATGCGGATATCTGCGAGATCTCGAAGACGCCGGAGAAATTCTTGAGTCAGCATGGCATCGTTGTCTTGAGTGATGAGCAGGTCAAGATCCGCGAAGGCGGAGACGGGATCTCGGCGATGAAGACGATCATCGAGATGGACCCTCCGGATCATCGGAAATATCGCAAGGTCGCCAGCCCAAGTTTTACTCCCCGGGCGGTGAAGAGGATCGAAGCAGTGGTTCGAGAGAGCGCGCGGGAGATCGTGGATCGCCTGGCGGGGAAGACCGGCGAGGGCGAGTGCGATTTCGCCACGGAGGTGGCGGCCGCTCATCCACTGCGGATTCTCTCTACGATTCTGGGCGTTCCACGTGAAATGGAGCCCGATATCCTGCGGCTTACGAATCAGCTCTTCGGGGCGGACGACCCCGACATGCAACGTGGGGACGGGGATCCACAGAAGATTGCGATGGAGCTGGGGCTCGAACTCTTCCAGCTCTTCAACGGCGTCATCGAAGATCGTCGCGCCAACCCTCGCGACGATCTGGCGACGATCCTGGCGACGGCGACGGTCGATGGCGAGCCGATGGGGCCGATGGAAACGGTCGGCTATTTTCTGATCACCTTCACGGCCGGACACGACACGACGAAGAACGCGCTGGTCGGTGGGATGAAGGCCTTCATCGACAATCCGGATCAATTGAAGAAATTGCAAGACGATCCGGGGTTGGTCAAAACCGCCGTCGAAGAGATCGTTCGCTGGTCGACGCCCGTGAACTATATGAAGCGTACGGCGGCCTGTGACCTCGAAATTGGGGGACAGAAGATTCGCGAGGGTGAGTTCTTGACGCTCTTCTACGCTTCGGCCAATCGTGATGAGGACGTCTTCGACGATCCCTTCAATTTTCGAATCGATAGGGATCCGAATCCGCATCTGGGCTTCGGCATTGGCGAGCATTTCTGTCTTGGTGCTCACTTCGCGCGGCAATCACAGCATGCCTTGTGGAACGAGTTTGCGAGTCGCCTCGAGTTTCTCGAGCCGGCGGGTGAATCGGAGCAGATTCACTCGAGCTTTGTGGTCGGCTTGAAGCGGCTGCCGATCCGCTATCGATTCGCGCCCGCCCAATAATCTTGGAGATCAGTGGATGTCGATGTTCGATCTGACGGGAAAAGTCGCCATCGTTACAGGTGGAAACCGGGGCATCGGCCTCGGCCTGGCGCGCGGCCTCGCGCTCGCCGGGGCTTCGGTCTCGATCTGGTCCCGCGATGAGACGCGTAACGACGAGGCGCGGGCTGAGATCGAAAAGTTGGGTGGTCGCGTCGAGGCGCGGGTCTGTGACGTCGCAAAAGAAGAAGACGTCGGTCGCTGCGCCTCGGAAACGATCGAGGCGTTGGGTCGAATCGATATCTGCATCGCGAATGCAGGCTACGGAGCACCTGCGGATCCACTCCAGATGAGCCTCGCGGATTGGCACGCGGTGCTGGCCGTCAATCTGGATGGTGCGTTCCTGACGCTGCGTGAAGCAGCCCGGAACATGAAGCTCGACGGCCGAGGTGGGAAGTTGATCGCGGTCTCTTCGATCTCCTCGCACTTCGGAACGCCCAAACAGCCACATTACGCGGCTAGCAAAGCGGCGCTTGGCGCATTGGTTCGGTCGCTGGCTGTCGAGTTGGCTCGCTACGACATCCAGGCGAATGCGATTCTTCCTGGTTGGATTGAGACGGAGGCGACGGCACCCGCGAAAGACCATGAGCCGATGAATAACGCTGTGATGCGTCGCACGCCCGCTCGACGTTGGGGGAAGCCTGAAGATCTAGCGGGAATCGCCGTCTATCTTGCCTCGGATGCGTCGAACTACCATACAGGCGACAGCATTTGCATTGACGGTGGCTATTCCGTCTTCTGAGCTTCGAGATCTCGTGGATTTTCGACCGCAATGGCCCGCGGCCGATAGATGCTCGGGCTCTCCAGGAGTTGCTGGAGCGTGCTCGAGACTGCGCTCGAATCCTTCGCAAAGAGATTGCAGACGTAGGTGACGACCAGCGCGTTCGGCGAAGAAAATTGCGGATGGGCTTTGCCCGCATAACAGAAGAGATCGTCCCCGTAGTCGCCCGAACTCGTCTCGGGAATTTGCAAGAGTGGTTCGGGGCTCGACCACGGCCCAGCGAGCTTGTCCGCCCGCCGCCAACGCAGGATGCCCGGCCCGTCGTCTCCGCGATCTCGTGCGGGGTCGACGTAGACGGCGAGCCAGCGCTCGTGTTCAGCATCGAAATGAACACTCATCTCGGAACTACCGTCGTCCATGACGATCATTGCGCGATCGGGGGTGAAGCCGTCGCGCCAGGCCTGATCCTTCGTCCATGTTGCGAGACTGCCAGTGAGGTCGGCTTGCCACTCGACCAGGGATGCAAGATCGAGACGGCTCAAAATGCGATGTGAGTCGCCGCCTCCTCCGCCGCCGTCAGCGTCATCGAGGACGGGGTCGCCATCGTGGTCGAAGAACGAGAACGCGTAGACGTACGATCCGCTCTCGACAAACGCGCTGGCGGGGAATGCGGTCGTATTCGTCGAGAGCGTCGAGAGTTGAATCCGCCAATCTTTGGGCGCGTCGCGGTAGTTTTCGATGCGGGCGAGGTCCATTCCTACGAGGCGAAAGGGCAGGCTGAACGGGCCGCGGGGAGGGGACTCGACGACTCTCAAGAGACCAACGAAGAGTGTGTCGTGTGCGATGAAACCGTCAAAGGGCCAGTAGTAGGGTCGGTGGCCGGACGTGCGTTTCGCTTCGCGGACCCAGGTTGATTCGGGGGCGGGAACAAAGAAGGCGAGTGGCTGGGCGCCCGGTTCGCGTTGCCAGAAAGTTTCGAGTTGCCATTCGCCGCCGGGTCGACAGACGGAGATTCCGATCGAGTTGTGGATGAAGGGATAGGCGCGTCCATGCCGGGAGCCGGGACGCTGGACAAAGGTGTCGCCAAATAGCCAGAGACTGGTGCGATCGTCCTCGATGGGAAGCGGCACGGAGTAGGCGGCATCCGCGCCATACCAACCGTCGTGGTCTGGAAAGTTCGGGAGACATTCGGCTTGGGGGCCGGTCTCCGCATGCGGGATAGCGACGGACTCTTGCGTCGCCGATTGCTTCGGCCCGGGTGGGCCGACACAAGCCGTCAGGTCAGCGCCGAGCCAACCGACGGTCAGAAATAGAACGACGTTTGCGTGAATTCTTGATTGCATTGAAGAGCTTCTCAGAATAGTGGCAGCGCGGCGCGCGTGCCCGGCTGGAATCCCGATCTGCTGGGACAATCGGCTCATCGCCTCTTGTTAGACTGATCGGGTAGAAAGGTCTGATTTCGGACTATGGTCGACAATGGGTCCGATGGGAATTTCGGGATGATGTCGGCCATTCTCCATACTGCTGCGGAACCACGATCTATTCTGGAGGACGGGGGCTTTCATGGGCGATGGAACGGCGTTGATCGGGTCCTGGAAACTCGATTCTTTCGAGTTGAAGGCGGGCGACGGCGCGATCAGTCATCCCTACGGCAAAGATTTGACCGGCTACCTCTTCTACAACGAAGACGGGTTCATGTCCGCGGCGTTCATGAACACCGATCGCGGGAAGACGAAGGAAGAAGATCTTTCGAAGGCCGGCGGCGAATCGAACTACGATCAATACATGGCCTACACGGGTCCCTTCGAAGTGAGTGGTGACAAGATCGTCCATCGCGTCGAGGTGAGTTCCCTCGAAGCCTTCGTGGGTTCGGTACAGGAACGCTGGTTCAAGATCGATGGGGACCGGCTCGAATTGCTGACTCAACCGCTCGCCGTTGGCAGTGACGCCCCGGTCGGTCGACTCACCTGGCATCGCGTCACGCGTTCCGACTCGTCCCCGTGAGCACAACCCGGCCAGTACCGAACGCCCAAGCCGAAGCCGACGAATCCACCCGCGCCGCCGATTCGAAAACGGATGCTGATGCGATCGCCATCGTCGGGATCGGATGTCGTTATGCGGACACGCGCGGGCCCGACGAATTTTGGGAAATCCTTCGGTCGGGGCGGAACACGGTTCGCGATGCCCCCCAACATCGCATCGATCTCGGATACGACATCCCTCATTTCTACGATCCGAGACCCCGCATCCCCGGCAAGATTTCCTCGAAGAAGGGTGGCTTTCTAGAGCACCCGGAACTCTTCGATCCAATTCCCTTCGGTATCGCACCGCGCGATGCGCTGACCATGGAGCCGCAACAGCGGCTGATGGTGGAAGTGACCTGGGACGCACTCGAAGACGCCGGTATCGTTCCCGAGAGCATCGCGGGCGAACGGGTGGCCGTCATGCTCGGCTATATGGCCGAGGACTATTCGCGCGAACGAATGGGCGTGATCGGTGAGGCCGCGTCGTTTCGTGGCCATGATGTCTTTACCGTCGGCGGCATGTCCCATGCCGTGCTCTCCGGTCGGATTGCCTATCTACTCGGTGTGATGGGTCCGAGCCTGACACTCGACACGGCCTGTTCATCTTCGTTGATCGCGACCCATCTTGCTTGTCAGAGCCTGCGTCGCGGTGAGTCGAAGATGGCGATCGCGGGCGGTGTGAATATCTTTCTCGGAGTCGAGGGCAATATCGCGCTCTCACGTAGCGGCATGTTGTCGCCGAGTGGTGCCTGTCGCGCTTTCGATGCTTCGGCCGATGGTTTCGTTCGAGCCGAGGGGGCCGGGGTCGTCATACTTCGACCACTCGCCGATGCGATCGCCGACGGCAATCCGATCTACGCGGTAATTCGCGGAACCGGAATCAGTAGTGACGGGCGAGACGGTGGGCATATGATGGCCCCCGGTCGCCACGGTCAGATGCAGGCGATGCGTGACGCCTATGACCAGGCGGGTGTTGCGCCATCCGAGATCCATTATGTCGAAGCCCATGGCACTGGAACCAACATCGGGGATCCGGTCGAGATCGCAGCGCTTGCAGAAGTGATGGGCCCGGGCCGACCAGCGGATCGCCCACTGCTCGTTGCGTCCGTGAAGGGAAACCTCGGACATACCGAATCGGCCTCTGGGATTGCGGGCTTGATCAAGGCAGCGCTTTCGATTCACCATCGCGAGTTGCCCGCCCAACTCCATTTCGAAACACCCAATCCCAACATTCCCTGGGACGACGTTCCAATTCGAGTCCAGGCGACTCATTCGCAGTGGCCCTATCCCGAGCGCGCTCTGGTTGGCGTGAATTCATTCGGGATCAGCGGCACCAATGCCCACGTGGTTCTCGAGGGCGCGCCGGAGCCGATCGTCTCGCCCCCGTCCGAAGCCTCGACGCACCGCCCCTTGCTGCTTCCGATTTCAGCCCACGACGCCAACGCCCTGCACGAAATGGTCGAGGCGCATCGTGATGCCTTGCGCGAGCCGAATCCCTCGGACCCGAATGCGCTCAACGATCTCGCCTACACGCTCGGCCAACGCCGCAGCCATCGCCCGCATCGACTCTGCGTCGTTGCCTCCTCTACGGACGAGATGCGCCGGGAACTCGAAGCCGCACTGGAGAACAATTCCTCGGCCTCGGTCCAGACGGGTGTGGCCTCGGCCGTGAGTGCACCAAAGATCGTGATGATCTTTCCCGGCCAGGGATCACAGTGGCTCGGCATGGGCCGGGCGCTGCTCGAGGCGGAGCCGGTCTTCGCGTCGTCGATCGACCGGATCGATGCCGCCTATCGCGAACACGTCGAATGGTCTTTGCGTGAGATGCTCGAGACGGATGCAACGAAGGAATCCGCGGAACTCGACTGGACGAAGAAGCTCGATGTACTGCAGCCGGTGTTGGTGGCGATGGAGATCGCTCTGGCCGATCTATGGGCTGCCTGGGGAATTCGGCCGGATCGCGTGATCGGGCAGAGCATGGGGGAGATTGCGGCTGCACACATCGCCGGTGCCCTCTCGCTCGAAGATGTTGCGCTACTTGCTTGTTATCGCGGCCAGGTCGTCGCGACGGTTTCGGGGCGTGGGGCCATGGCGGTCGTCGCGTTGTCGCGTGATGTCGTCGATCGGACGCTTGCAGAGTCCGATCTGAACGGGCGAGTGGAGATTGCTGGCTTGAATTCGCCGACAACGACGATCCTGTCCGGAGATCGCGACGCGATCGTTTCGATCGTCGCGGACTACGACGCGCGTGGCATCTTCGCGCGCCAACTCGAAGTGGACTTTGCATCCCATTGTTTTCATATGGACCCCTTGAAGGAGGCCTTTCGAGCCGGAGTCCAGTCGATCTGTCCGAAGCCTGCCGCAATTCCCTTCGATTCGACTGTCGATCAAGTCGAGAAGACCGGCCTTGACCTCGACGCCGACTATTGGGTGCGCAATCTACGGCAGCCGGTCGCTTTCGATCAGGGATTGACCCGGTCGATCGAAGCCGGCGGTGAAGTCTTCATCGAAGTCTCGCCCCATCCGACGCTCGCCCGCGCGACGGCCGAAATCGCAGAGGGGCTTGGCGCATCGGTCGTTCACGTGGCCTCGCTGCAGCGCGGACAGAACGACCAGCAGTCGCTGATGACTTCGCTCGGCGAACTTTTCGTTCAAGGGGTGCCCGTCGACTGGGAGGCGCTCGTACCGCGAGGCCAGTTCGTAGCGACGCCTCTCTACGCCTATCAACGCAAACGATTCTGGTTCAGCGAAAGGAATCGCTCTCATCAATTCCGGCCGGTTCATCCACTGCTCGGCAGGCGTTCGGAGTCCTCGATCGATCCCCGGCTACACAGTTGGGATTTTATTCTCGACGGCGACTCCGCGGGCTTCATGCAGGACTATCGCGTGGACGGCCAACCGGGCGCGCCGGCGGCACTCCATCTTGAGCTTGCGCTCGCGGTCTCTGAAGCGATGTGGCCGGGCGCTTCGGTCGCGATCCGAGATCTCCAGTTGCTTCGCCCGCTCGCGCTCGGCGAGTCGGCGCGATGCCAGATGCAAGCAGTGTTGCGCGTCGACGGGGAGCAGGCCGGAGAGTTGCGGATTTCGAGTCGTGAGGGTGAAAGCGACGACTGGATACTGCTCGCGACGTGTTTCATCCTCGGGGTGGCGCGGACTTCGGGCGCCTCTGGTCGATTGGATTCGCCGATTGCTTCCGCTGCGTCTGTTGCGTCGCCGGTGCTTGCGCGACCTCGACTCGACCGCGACGAAAATTTGATCGTCCCCTCCGATTTTCATTTCGATTCACTCGAGCGATGCGGCCTGTCACTCGGGCCAAAATGTCGAACGCTTCGCGAATTGGAATCCGAGCCCGTCGTTGATCAGGCGTCGGGTTCGGTTTTTGTCGGTCGGATGATGCTACCGCGAGTCAGCGAATCGGAGTGGTATGCATTCCGCGCGCACCCGGCCATTCTTGAAGGTTGCTTCCAGCTCGTTGGCACGTTGTTCGAGACGCCGGCCGCCGTGCGCGTTCGGTCACTCGGACAGATCAGCTTCGCGCACGAATTGGGCAGCGAATGTTGGTGCCGGATCTCGGACCTGGGCATTGATGGAAACGTCGTGCGCGCCAATCTCGAGTTTTTCGATCGCGAAGGCGAGTGGATCGGCCAGATCGACGGGCTCGAAGCGGAGGCGATGGCTGAACGATCCGATCAAGCGAACTCGGCCTCTGCGGACCTTCACAGCCTCGAGTGGCGGGCCGCCGATTTACTGCTCGGTCAGTCGACGACGAGGCAGGTCGATCGTTGGATCGTGATCTCGAGTTCGACCGAGCATGCGGCGGGGCTGGCCGCAGAGCTGCAAAAAAGCGGTGCGCGTTTCTTGTTCTGCGAGCAGACCGAAGATCTCGAAGGTCTCGTCCGGCGAATGGAAATTGAATCCGCGGAACCGTGGGGGCTCGTTTTGCTGGATTGGGCGGAGGCTTCGACCCGGTCGGATCAGGTTGGGGATGGTCCTCGCGCCTTTCGTGTCGCTTCCTGGGCCGGCGAGATTCGCGAACATGCGGTCGGCGCTGCGGAGATCTGGATCGCGACCCACGTCATGAACAATCTCGACGTTCTCTCGGAGCCTCGGCCGGAAGACGTGCCTGGGGAAACGACTTCCGGGCTCGATCGCTCCTGGGCGGCGGAACTCGGCAGCCGTGTCGCCAGAGACGTCGAGTCGATCGCGCGTTGTATCGCGATGCAACAATGTCGGCTCTTCGATACCGACGGATCATCGGGTCATGAAGAGCGCCTGGCCCTGGTGAAGTTGATGGGGAATGGAAGTGCGGACCGCCAATTCCTGGCTAGGGGGGCGGCGCTTTTCGTCCCTCGCCTTATTCCGCTAGAAGCCTCGTCTGCGGCTTCGTTGCAGGCGCCACGGCCGGTTGCGGTGCCTGCGCAAGGTCGGAATTTCCGAGCCGTCCACACGGATCGCGAAGGGCTGAATTGTCTCGAACTCGAAGAGGTCGAGGAGCCCACGCTCGAGGACGGTACGGTGGTCGTCGAAGTCTCGACCGCCGCGTTATGCCAGCTCGATGTCCTGACTGGATTGGGTCTGGCGCGAGAGGCCGGGCGCGGCAAGGACTCCGTTGGCATCGACTACTCCGGGATCGTTCGCGCGGTTTCGGAGTCCTCCTCTGATTTGCGGGTCGGTGACCGTGTCTTCGGGATCCACATGGGGGCGATGTCTCGTCGAATTGTCGTGCCGCGGGCACTCGTTGTTCGCCAACCCGATTCCTTCGGGTCGCGTGAAGCGGCCAGCCTGGCCTTTCCATTCCTGGTGGCTCGCTATGCGCTCGAGGTCGTCGCCCGATTGCGCGCAGGCGAGCGGCTACTCGTCCTTTCGGCGGCGGGCGGGGTTGGCCAGGCCTTGATCCAAATTGCGCAAGCGCTGGGTGCAGAAGTGAGTACGACGGCGAGCACCGCGCAAAAACGCGCGCTCTTGCGCGGGCTCGGCACGCGGGTCCTCGATCTGGATTCCGACCCAGCGCTGGCGTCGAGCGGCGTTTTCGATGTTGTCGTCAGCGCCTTGGTCGGTGCCCCGATGCATGCGATGTTGGCGCGGCTCGCGGCCGGTGGCCGATATATCGATCTCTGTCCTCGGAGCCGATTTGAACGGCCCGAGCTCGGGGCCCTGAAATTGGCAGCGAATCGTTCGGTCTCCTCGATCGACGTCGCTGAAATGATGCGGACGGAGCCGACGTTGGTGTCTTCTTTGCTCGAACAGACGGCGGACGATGCAAAGAGCGGACGACTCCAACCGATTCCGACGACGCTCTTCCCGGCCAACGAAGCGGATCGCGCGCTGCGCTTCATGGCGCAGAATCGACATATTGGTCGGGTCTGCCTGAATCTCGAAGGGGCAAGCGAGGCAAAGATCCTGCTCGTCGAGCGGCCAGGGACAGCGCTTGCTGGACATGGATCCTTTTGCGTGACTGGCGGGCAGTCGGATATTCGAAGGGGAATCGTCGATTGGTTGCGCGAGCAGGGCGCCATGGTGGTCGCGGGTTTTGACGAGAACGACGAAACCGTCGACGTCGACGCGACCCGGGAAGTCGGGGCAGAGACGCCCGTCGACGGTGATCACGCGACAGCGCGACGCCGAACGTGGATTCATCTCGAAGACGAGGCGTCGAGCGGCCTCGAAGAACTGGATTCCTTCCTTTCGGCGTCGGATTGCCGTCGACTCCTGATCTCGGTTCGTGAGCCGGTCGTGGGAGACGGGGACCACGATCGCGTCTGGGAAACACGCCTGACCGTGGATCGCGTGGCCGCCTTCGATGCCGGCGTTGATGTTGGCAACACCGACAACACCGACAACACCACCGACAGCACCGACGATGCCGATACCGCCAGCAATGCCGACATTACCACTAATGGCGACGCCTCCTTCATCGCCGAAAATGTTGAACGATCCTCCTGCCTGTCCGTTGCCTCGGATGTCGATCCGGCGCGTCTTCATCAGCTTCTATCGAGAATGTTTGGGCAGGGCTTGTTGGGTGGGCAGCTCATTTTGATGAGTGACACGGAGTTGTCGACCAGGCTTCGGGATGCGCCTTCGCCACTGCTTTCTGAGCTCGAAAGCGGGAACGAAAGCCGCCGGCGCTCTCGTCTTCTGCGCGCGGAGATCATTTCGCTCGCGCCCGCCGAGCGTCGCACCACGATGAACGCCTTCGTGTGCGACTCGCTCGCGGGGGTTCAGGGGTTGTCGGAGGAGCAGCGTGCCGCACTCGACATGGCCAGCCCGCTTGATTCTCTCGGGCTCGATTCCCTGATGACGATGGAGCTCTTCATGGGGATGGGCCGCGATCTGGAACTCGAGATTACGGCGGATTGGTTCGCCGCCGGGCCGACCTTGAGCCAGATCGCGATTGTCTTGATCGAGCGACTCGAAGAAGCCGTGACGGGTGGAGAACAGTCATGAGTCCGGCAGACGTAGCCGTGCGCCGTGCCGAGAGCGGCCGCCTCGATCTGGTCTGTTCGGATCCGCGTGGACGGGGGAAGCCCGTCTTGTTCGTACATGGCTTCTTTCACAATCGCTCGGTCTGGGAGAAGCTCGTGGCGGCACTTCCCGACGCCTATCGGCCGATCAGCGTCGATTTGAGAGGGCATGGTGAATCGCCCTGGTCTCTCGAAGGTGAGTACGATTTGCGGAGTTATGCGCAGGATCTGTTCTCTTTGCTCGATGATCTGGATATCCGGCGCGCGTTCATTATCGGACACTCAATGGGTGGCAACGTGGCGACGCTCTTCGCGAAGGAGATGGCAGCGCGTGCCCTGGGGCTTGCTCTCGTGGACACAGGGCCGGCGCTCGAATCGACGGGGACCGATCATGTCGTGGATGAAGTCGAGAATGCCCTGCGAAGCTATCCGAGTATCTCGGCCTGGCGGGATCAACTTTCCCTGATTCATCCGATCGGCGATCCTGAAATTCTCGACCGACTCGCCTCGACCAGTGTCGTTGCCCGAATCGACGGTCGCTTCGAGCCGGCCCTGGATCCCGGGGTGCTCGGGCGCCCCGACGATCCCGTGGATTTCGTGACCCTCGAACGTGATCTCTGGGCAGCGCTTCGCGAGCTGAAATGTCCGGTGTTAGTCGTTCGCGGAGGTTTATCGGCCATTCTGCGCGAAAAAGTCGCTCGGGAAATGGTGGATGAAGTGCTCGAGGACGGCCGTCTCGTGACCCTTCACAAGGCCGGTCATGCGGTCATGATCGACGACGGTCCGGGTCTACTGGAAGCGCTTCGAAGTTTTCTGGCGAGCGCCGAGGACTGACCCGCGTTCCTCGAACGCCCGAATCGATTCGCAGATTCCATGTATTCCCCTCTTCGTGGTTCGGGCTAGCATCCGGTGCTGAGGGATCTCGGACATTGGATGCCCCGTAGCCAGTCGGGTGAGGCGAGATGAAGAATATTCTGAGAACCGTGGCCAATCGCGACGAAGGCCAGGGTGCGCTTGGCCGACATAGTGCCATGTTGGCTTCCCTGATTCTCTTGCTCGCTGCCCTTCCGTTAGGACATGCCGTCGCAGGTGGGAGTGTCCGCTTTCCCGTGCTTCTGGCGCTCGTCTTGCTGATGACGGCAATCGTGAATCGTCACCAGCGTGGGTTCTTTCTGGTGACGCTCTTGATCGGGGTTGGCTCGATTTCCGGGATTGCCTATTCGGAATACAGCGGCTCCTATTTCGTCCGGATTGTTTCGGAGTTCTCGAGCCTGGCCGTGCTCGGCCTGACGACCCTGGTGATGTTCAACAGCCTGCTTCGTGCAGAACGCGTTTCCCAGGATACGGTGATCGGAGGCATCTGCGTCTACCTGTTGATCGGGCTCTGCTTTGCGCTCTCCTTCATCATCATGACCGAACTCAGCCCGGGTGCCCTGTCCCAGGAAGGCAATCCTTTGATCCGGTCGATCAGCGATCCGAGCGCACACTCGACGATGTGTCTCTATTTCAGTTTCGTCACGTTGACCACGTTAGGCTATGGCGACGTCTCACCCGTCAGCGAGATGGCTCGTATGTTCGCCGTTGCAGAGGCGCTCATTGGCCAACTCTATCTCGCCATCTTCGTGGCCCGATTGGTTGCCCTTTATGTGGTTGGCGGCCGGCGGATATCGGTGGACTGACCCGCGCATCCGGCCCTGGGTGCACTGGCGATCGGGCAATTCCAAACCCGGTTCACATCGAGCGCGTTTGCGCGGTATATTCAATTCAGTCATCGCACCGTTGATTCACGGAGGCTCGGCGGATGGCAGGAAGAATCATTGAGTGCGATTCAGCAGGTGTCTACCTGGGAATGTCGCTCGAAGACTTTGGTGTTCGGGCCTCCGCCACGCGGTCTCCCGATCAGAAAGGAAAAACAGTCATGCCACGAAATCAGCTTCGAGAGTCGATTACCCATTTGCAGGAAGAGCTCTCCACCGGAGACCCGCTCTCGGCCGAAGATCGACAGACCCTCGAATCCGTCTTGGGTGAAGTGTCCGAGATCCTCGAATCGGATACGACGAAACCGTCGTCATCCGCTCGGGCGGTCGACGAGCTACCGACCCTCGTGGAACGCTTTGAAACCACCCACCCGCAATTGGCCAGCGTGCTCGGCCGAATCGCAGATTCCCTGAGCCAGCTTGGGATCTAGGCCTGCCGCCTGGCGAGAACCCTCGAAGGTTGGTTTCTACGAATCCAATGGCTTGGGGATCTCGGCGCCCGGAATAAAGCGTGCGATCGCGGGATAGGCCACGACGAACCAGACGGCGAAGGGGAAGGCATCCGAAATCACGGAGGCCATGACCGGGAGTGCGGGCCCGGGTTGGATCAAAGCGGTCAGGTTCAACAAGACATGGCTGATGGAAATCGTGATCAGCCCGGCCAGTAGGCCGATCGAACGTCGACGCCAGGTCAGTCCCCGGGTGACGAGGACGAGCGCTACGAATGGGACGAAGTTGATGTAACGCTGACGCAATCCCACGGCCCTCGCATGCCCAAGGCCGATCGCATCATAAATGGGTGGGGCGATGGTTGTGAAGAATCGGCCGTAAAGCCCGCTCAGCCATTCGTTCCAGAGCCATGTGAGGCCAATCGAAATGACGACGAAGCCGACCACCATGAGGGCGACCTGCAGGCGGGATTTCATCGATGCACGAAGAGTTTGATCCATCCGTAGAGCACGGAGACGATCATGACGATCAGCGTCGCTTGCCAAAAATAGACATGAAAGAAATCGAAGTACGCATTCCAGTGTCGGCCGACGACGAGCAGGGTTGCAATGCGAAGCACATTGAAGCCGAAAATTGCGGCACAGCCGAGGGGGATGCCCCAGGCTTTTGCGCGAAGGGGTGCCGGAAAAGCCAGCACGCAGGCGGAATAGATCACCATCTCCAGCAGGCCAACGCATTCGATGATGATCGCGACGGCGAATCCGTCGAGGGTTACGAGGGCGTTTCGTTGGGTCGTCAGTGGCGTAAAGAGGCCGACGAATTGATGGACGACGATCGCAGTGGCTCGATCGATGGCTTCGATCTGTTCGGGAAAGGCCGCCATGGCCCAGGTGAACGCAGAGCCGCCGATCAGGAGATAGACCAGCATCAGGACCGGGTAACGCAACTGGGGATTCGCCCAGTAGGAGCGAATCTTGCTCGTGGGGCCGGGTAGTTCCTGCGTCGTTGACATGATGGCTGCTAGGCCTCGTCCCGCAATGCGGAGGCGGTCCCGAGAATGACGCGCGAGCCATCCTCCTTTTCAACCCAGACATCGCAATGCACACGGATCTTCGTGCCTTCGCTTCCCTCCTCGCGAATCCGGCCGTGCGCAGTGATGGATTCGTCGACCCAGAGGACATTCGTCAATTTGACCGACATCTTGCCACCCTGTAGCCAACCCATTCCGAAATGATCCTGCATGACCTGCGAAATGAAACAGGTCGACATCATCCCTTGTACGACGATATTGGGGAAGCCGAGTTTTTTCGCCTCTTCGCGATCCGTGTGATAGGTCTTGCCTGGGCCAGAGAACATCCAGCATCGCCGGTCATCGATCAATTTGTGTGTCGAGGCCAGGTCGGCGCCGGTCGCGGTCGGAAAGGGGGGACGCGGCGTCTTCTTCTTTGCGGTCGTGGCGTCGACAACGAATTCATTCTCATCGGAATCCTTGGGCGGCAAGAAGGATTGATAGGTGCGCCCACGGACGAGGAGCTTTCCGCCTTCGCCCTCTTCTGCGCTGATCAGATCGGTTTCGTTGACCACCCAGTCGCGACCTCGCTTGTGGTAGCGGTCGATGATCGTCGAGCGGGTTCGAATCTTCGAGCCGATGGGAATCGGTGAGAAGAGTTCCCAATCCTGTTGGCCGTGGAGATTGCCGAAGAGGTTCTTCAGATACCATTGCCCGAGGGACTCGTAGCATTCCGAATGATGGAGCAAGGGGGGGGCGTATCGATCGTGCAGGGGGTGGTGGTCGTCGAGTGCATCCTGGTAGAAGGCGACGGTCTTCTTGTCGATCGTATACTCGTTCGATCCGCAATGTCGGCCGACAAAGGCGGGTTCACCCAATAGATTCATCGTGCTTCGCTCCCGGTCCGCGGCCACCCGAGCCCTGCAAACGGTAGAGATCGTGTGGGCCGCGTGGGTTGTGTAGACGGTAAAGGCTTTGTAGATCGTCGTGCCCATGGATTGACGCTTGCGGACTGCATGGGGCAATCGTAGCGTGGAGTCCTGATGCAGGAAATTCGCCGAATCGAGCGCCTACGATCCCTTCTTTTTGCGCCCGCTGTCCGCCCTGACTTCATTGAGAAGTTGCCGGCTCGCGGTGCGGACGCCGTGGTCGTCGATTGCGAAGATGCGACCCCGGCAAACGCCAAGGCCGAGGCCCGAGCGAACGTCCGCTCTGTGGTTCCGGGTATTCTGGGGCCAACGATGCAGGTCTTCGTGCGCGTGAACTCAGTCGCATCGCCATTTTTCGAAGACGATATTGCGGAGGGCCTGATCGACGGTCTGGCTGGCATCGTCGTTCCCAAACTCGAGTCCCTGAAGCAGGCGGATCAGGTGACGGAGGCGTTGGCCCAGGCGGGCTTCGCGAATTTGGGTGTGCTCGCGGGAATTGAGACGGCCCTTGGTGTAGCCGATGCGCGATCATTGCTAGCGCATCCGCAGGTGATCGCGGCGTATTTCGGTGCAGAGGATTTCATAGCCGACATGGCCGGTGTGCGGACCCAGGCGGGAGACGAAGTGGCCTTTGCGCGATCCGCGGTGGCGCTTGCGGCGAGACTGGCCGGGGTGCCGGTCGTCGATCAGATCGTCGCCGACTTTCGTGACGACGAGCGTTTTCGCCAGGAGTCGGCGTCTGCCCGAGCGATGGGATACCAGGGGAAATTGTGTATCCATCCGCGCCAGGCCGAATTGGCGAACGAAGCTTTCATTCCGTCGCGTGAAGAAGTCGACCATGCGACGCGACTATTGGCTGCCTATGATCGAGCGTCGGCTTCCGGCATCGCGGCCATCGATTTCGAGGGGCAAATGGTCGACGAACCGCTCGCCGCGCAAGCCCGCCGAATTCTTGCGGTTGCAGCGACGAGCATGGCCGGTGAATCGTTCGACGGTGCTTCGGAGAAGACTTGATCAGCCTCAGCCGCAAGGCTGGGGTTGGGAGTTGGGGGTGTAGATGACGGATCTGGAAGGTGGCAGCGTACGGGGAAATCGCCCGCATACCGGAAAGTGGTTCGAGGAATTGACGCCGGGCCTGGTGATTCCACACGCGATCCGGCGGACGCTGACGGAATCGGACAACGTCTCGTTCTCGACAATGACGATGAATCCTGCCTGGCTTCATCTTGATTTTGACTATGCAAAGAACGAAACGGAATTTGGTCGTCCCCTGGTCAATTCGATGCTGACTTTGGGTGTCGTGATCGGCATCAGCGTCCACGAAACGACACTCGGTACGACGGTCGCGAATCTGGGATTCCGTGAAATCGTATTCCCCGCGCCTCTTTTCCATGGAGACACCATTCGCGTAGAAACCGAAGTGAAGGAGCGGCGCGTTTCAAAGTCGCGCCCATCGCAGGGAATCGTGACCTTCGAACATCGCGCCTATAGCCAGACCAACCAATGCGTTTGTCGGGCCGTTCGCGACGCCCTGATGCATCTGGATCCGTCGGGTCAGCAATAGGGCACGCGGTCGCGGCCTCTCGGGTCATGTGCTCGGGCCACGTGCCCGACCCGGAGACGGCCAAGCCGATTGTGCCGAGAGAGTTGAAAGAGTCAAAAGAGCCGAATGAGCGAAATTCTCTGGACACCGAGCGAAGAGCGAGCCAAAAGCTCACAGATGCGAGCGTTCGCGGACGAGGCGTCTAAGAGAGCGGGGCTCGACCTATCGGGGTACTCGGCCTTGCACCGCTGGTCCGTCGAAGAACCGGAGGTCTTCTGGGCACTCGTCTGGGAGTTCTGTGAAATTCTCGGTGATCGTGGCGAGCGACCTTTCGTTTCCGGCGTGAACTTCGCAAAGTCCCGCTTCTTTCCCGATGCTCGGCTCAATTTTGCCGAAAACTGTCTGCAGAGACGGGACGGCGAAGTCGCGATCGTGTTCGTCGGCGAGTCCGGGGCGCGTCGCGAGCTTTCTTTTGCAGAGCTCTGCGATCGTGTTGCGACATTGGCGGACTGGCTTCGCCGGCGGGGCGTAGGTGTTGGCGATCGCGTGGCCGCGTGTCTGCCGAACCTTCCCGAGACGATCGTGGCGATGCTGGCGACTACTTCCATTGGTGGAATCTGGTCGTCCTGTTCTCCCGACTTCGGGACCGATGGTGTGGTGGATCGCTTTTCGCAGATCGAGCCGAAGGTCCTCTTTTGCGTCGACTACTATGACTACAACGGGAAACGGATCGATACGCTGGCGCGTATTCCCGAAATCCTGGCGGCACTACCCGGGGTCGAAGCCTGCGTCGTCGTTCCTTATGCCGGGACTGCGGCCGATGCAGGCGAGGGGGAGGCCGATGGGCGCCATCCGACTGGATTGCCGGTCGTCGGGAACGGTTCGGTCGAGGTCTTTCACCTTGGTCAGATCATCCCTGACAAGGTCGACGGGAGCGTCACAGGCGGCAGTGCTAGTCGAGCCGTCCCCGATCTTGTTTTCGAGCGTCTGCCCCTGGACCACCCGCTCTACATCCTCTTTTCGTCGGGGACGACTGGTAAGCCGAAATGCATCGTCCACGGAGCCGGCGGGACACTACTTCAGCATTTGAAGGAACATCGGCTTCACGTCGACCTGCGCCCGGACGATCGGCTCTTCTATTTCACGACCTGCGGTTGGATGATGTGGAATTGGCTCGCGACGGGTCTCGCGAGTGGCGCCCGGCTGATCCTCTTCGACGGCTCGCCCTTCCACCCCGATTCCAGACGGCTCTGGAAACTCGCCGCGGACGAAGACATCAACGTCTTCGGCGTTTCTGCAAAGTTCATCGATAGTTCGGCGAAGGCCGGCGTTTCGCCCGGACGAGAATTTGATCTATCGAGTCTTCGTTCCATCCTGTCGACGGGTTCGCCGCTCGGCGAAGAGAGCTTCGACTATGTCTATCGCGAGGTGGCCACCGATGTACACCTCGCTTCGATTTCCGGCGGGACGGACATCGTCTCGTGCTTCGTGCTCGGAAATCCGACGCTTCCCGTGCGTCGCGGCGAAATCCAATGCGCAGGACTCGGAATGAAGGTCGAAGTCTTCGACGACGAGGGCAGCCCCCTCGTAGGCAGTCCGGGAGAGTTGGTTTGCACGCAGCCCTTTCCGTCGATGCCCGTCCAATTCTGGAACGATCCGGACGGATCCCGCTACCGGGGCGCCTATTTCGACCGCTTTGAGAACGTCTGGTGCCACGGCGATTGGTGCATCGAAACGGACTCTGGCGGCTACGTGATTCTGGGCCGCTCGGATGCCGTCTTGAATCCCGGTGGCGTACGAATCGGAACCGCCGAAATCTATTCGCAGGTCGATTCCTTCGATGAGGTGCTCGAGTCGATTGCGATCGGTCAACCCTGGGAGGGCGATGTGCGCGTCGTGCTCTTCGTGAAGATGGCGGAGGGGGCCGTTTTCGACGACGCCCTCCAGGCACGGCTTCGCAGCAGCATTCGCCAGAATGCGTCGCCTCGGCATGTCCCGGCGAGAATTCTCGAGGTCCGCGACATCCCGCGAACACGAAGTGGCAAGATCACCGAGCTTGCGGTTCGAGACGTCGTGGTCGGCCGAGAAGTCAAGAATGTCGAAGCGCTCGCCAATCCCGAAGCGCTCGAGTTCTTTCGTAGTCGCGAAGAGCTCGATTCTTGATCGGGACTGCTAGTCGATGACGTGAGGCAGGACCTTCTCGGTGAACAAGTCGAAGGTCTTCTCGCTCAGCGGTGACAAGAGCAGGTAGTCGAGCGGGATTTCTTCTTCGAGTCTGCGGAGTGTGTCGACGACGCGTTCCGGGCTGCCATGGATGATCACGTCGTCCATGTAGTGCTCGGCGGGTTCGAGCATCCGACCATCTGATCGGAAGGCCGCGATCGCTTGTTTGGGGATATAGCGGGAGGTGAAATGCGCGCCGCGTGAAGCGACGACGGCTGCCTCTTCGTCGGTCTCGGCAATCGCCATCAGTCTGGCTACGGGAATGTCGCGGCCACTCATGTCATGGCCGGCGGCTTCGAGGTCGCTTTGGTAGTGGCTTCGCTTTCTCGCGATTTCGCCATGTGCGGAATGGGGATCCATCAAGATCGAGAGTCCGCGGCCCGCGGCCCATTCGACGGCACCCTGTGAACTCGCTGCGACCCAGGCCGGCGGATGAGGCCGCTGGCGGGGCTTGGGGAGGACCTCGATCTCTTCGTAGCTATGGAACTCGCCCTTGAAGGTGAGGCGCTCGCTCGACCACGCTGCCAGGACGATTTCGACAGCTTCTCGAAATCGAGCTGTGCTTTGCTCCGGTTCGATTCCAAAGACGGACATCTCGACGGGATCGAAGCCACGTCCCGCGCCCCAATTGACTCGCCCGCCGGAGAGCACGTCGAGTAACGCGACTTCTTCCGCGATGCGAAGGGGGTGATAGAAGGCTGCCAGGGTCACGGCCGTGCCGATGCGAATATTCTCGGTGATTCCGGCGACGTGCATGCCCATCAAATGGACGGACGGGCAGATGCTGTAGCTACTGAAATGGTGTTCGGCCAACCAGACTGCGTCATAGCCGGTCTGGTCCATGATCTTGATCCGCTCGAGCGCCCGGTTGTAGACATCTTCGAGTGGAACGCTTCGGTCTCGCCAGCCAAAGAACTGAAGTACGCCAACTTTCATGGGGTCGGTCTCCTTAATGCGATTCTAGCAATTCAGGGGTCGGTCCGTCCGGTCATTTTCGAAGCCGCGAGGCGGCCCCTCGAGTAGAGTGACGTCATGGAACCTCGAATCACGCTGATTTCCCTGGGCGTCGAAGATCTGGATCGCGCCATTGCCTTCTATCGGGATGGACTCGGACTTCCGCTCCGGGACGGTCCGGAGGGCGTCGCCTTTTTCACGACAGGAGCGACCTGGCTCTCGCTCTACCCGCGAGACAAATTGGCGGAGGATGCCACGGTCGAAGCCGAGGGTTCTGGATTTCGCGGATTCGCTCTCGCGCATAACGTCCGGACCAAGGAATTGGTGGATGAGCAGATTCGAGAAGCCGAGGCTGCCGGGGCGGAGGTCGTCAAGCCGCCGCAAGAAACGAGCTGGGGTGGATACTCAGGGTACTTCAAGGATCCCGACGGCTTTCTCTGGGAGGTCGCTTTCAATCCGTTCTTCTGGGTGGAATAACAAGGTACGCTCGGTTGGGTAGCGGAAGTCGGAAGCCAGGAGTCGGAAGGTCGAAAAGGCGAAGCCGCGAACCGGAAAGCCTCAGCCCCAGGGTTCCGCCTTGTAGAGCACTCGGCCGTCCGCTTCGACGAGCCAGGAAACGATCAGATTCAGGTGATAGGGGATCGATCCGGCGCCCCGCGCATCGATCAAGGCGCGTCGCGTCGGTTGGATGTAGCCGGTCTCGTCGGTCGCGCGGCTCGAGAGTTCGGCCGCGCCTCCCATCCATTGCCAGGGTAGGGTGAAGCGAGTGTGCGCCTTGGGAAGAACGGGGCCGGCGAGGCGCGCGTCTTGCCATTTGCGACCACCATCCACGCTGACTTCGACCCGGACGATCTTTCCACGCCCGCTCCAGGCGAGTCCGCGGATCTCGTTCCAGCCGCGTTCGAGATTCTGGGGATAGGTGGGCGTCGTGATGACGGACCGCGCATCCATCGTGAAACTGAAGGATCGAATATTTCCGCCCTTGATCGGCTCGGAGTATTTCGCAGTTTCTTCCCGCGTCATGAAGGGTCGGTCGGAGATTTCGATTCTCCTCAACCATTTCACGTTCGTATTGCCCTCCCATCCGGGCAATAGAAGTCGGATCGGATAGCCCTGGCCGGGGCGGAGTGCTTCGCCATTCTGGGCGTAGGCGATGATCGCGTCGTCCATGGCCTTTTCGATTGGAATCGAGCGCGAGAGGACGGCGGCATCGGAGCCCTCCGCGAGCAGCCATTTTGCACTCGGCCGAAGCCCGACCTCGCGAAGCAAGGTCGAGAGTGCCACCCCGGTCCATTCACTTTGGCTGGTGAGTCCACACAGGAACTGCGGTGACGTCTCTTCGCCCGCGTCGATGCGCAGGTTCCCCGAGCACTCGAGGAAGCAGATTCGCGACACCGCCGGAAAGCGGAGCAGGTCGGAGAGCGTGAGCTTTAGCGGCCGATCGACGAGACCATGGATCAAGAGTTCGTGTTGTGCCGGGTCAATGTTTGGAATGCCGGCGTGGTGACGTTCGAAATGGAGGTCGGCGGGTGTCAGCGTTCCGTGGAGCTCGTGGAGCGGGGTGCCCGAAATAACACCGAAGGCAGCGATTCGTTCCGGTGACTCGAAGGGCGATCGCTCGCCGAGCGCCGAGGGCCCCGCACCGGGCACTTTGGTCGGGTCCGGCCGATCGACGGAGGGTGTCGACGCGGCCTTCGATTCGGGCGCTTTCTTCTCGTCCTGGTCTTTGTTGTTGTTGCTGTTGTTGTCGGCCTGTGCAGTCGTGCCCGCCAGGGCGGCGCCCGCGGTTCCCGCCAGGGCGGCCAACATCTGGCGGCGAGTCCAATCCGCTTTGTCGTCGTTCTTCATCGGATCTCCGGCCCCCCGCGTCGATCATCGGGAACGAAACGATCGCGCGTAGGCATGACGATTTGCGGAAGCGTTTCCCGGTCGAGGATTGCGCCTTCGTCCCACAATTCGTTCAAGTAGAGGAGGTAGGCGGTCAGCGAATAGACTTCGTCGTCCGTGAGCGATCCGGGCCGATCTTGAGGCATCGCCCGTCGCGTATAGTCGAAAATCGTCGTGGCGAAGGGCCAGTAGTTTCCGATCGTGTGTTTCACTCGAGGATCGAGGGCGAAGGGGAAAGCATCGCCGGGAAGCCGGCCAGCGAGTTGATCGAAGGGGCCGCCGCGTCCGTCGGCGCCGTGGCAGCGCTGACACTGCGCCGCGTAGAGCGCGCGACCCTCGGCCGCGTTACCCGATCCGTCTGGCAGTCCAGTCCCATCGGGCATGATGTCGATATCCCAGCTTGCAATCTCGGTGGCCGATGGTGATCGGCCGATCGAATAACGAGTCGTCGTCGATGCGCCGAGCGTGTTTGTGGCACTGGGGTTGTCCTGGCCGAGTCGATGCACATCGTGAGGCGGAGTGGCCGGGACCGGCCGCGAAAGCTCGGTTGAGTGCGTGCAGCCTGACGTGAGCACCAGGAGTAGGGTGAGCGCAATGCGGGTCGATCCCGCGATCATCCTCGCTCCACATGAAAGAAATACTGGCCCAGGGAAAAGTAGAAGGCGCCGTTCTCCCGCAGCGCTTCCTGCTCCTCTGCCCAGGCGTCGGCCTCTTCTTTCGTTACACCCCGGCGTCCGGGTGCGAAGCCGCGAATCCCACCAATCAGCATGCTCGAATAGCCCGTTCGGTCGTCCGCCCCTTCGAGGATCGAATAGCGCTCGAGTTGTCGCACCCGCAGTCCGACCTCCGCGAGTCGCCGTCCGAGGGTGCGAGGCAGTGTCGGGTGTGCGAGATGCTCTTCCCAGGCGGCGAGCATGCGATCCATGCGGTCTTCGTCACTCGAATACCAGGCGACCGAGCGCCAATCCGTCGCGAGTAATACGGCCCGTCCACCCGGGCGAAGGACACGTGCGATCTCGGCAAGCGCGCGATCGATGTCTGCAACGTATTCGAGAACCTGTGTTGAAACGACGAGGTCGAAGCTGGCCTCATCACACTTGATCGCGATGGCGTCGCCGATTTCGACTCGTGCCTGTTTCGCGCCCTCGCAACGATTCGAGGCCAGGTCGATCATCGCGTCACTCTGGTCGATTCCGAGCACCGAGCCGTCGTCCCCGACACCGGCCGCGAGGTCCGCTGTCAAGAAACCCGGTCCGCATCCGATATCGAGGACGTCTTCGCCCAATTTGGGCGAGGCGATCTCCAGGGCTTTGGCGCGGCGCAGCACCATGGCGGGTCGCGTGTATTGGGCTGCGAGTCGTTGCGACAGTTCGGAGTCAAAGGACATTCCGGTGCTCATTCGTTCTCCCGGTGGGTTACGACGGGAATCATAGGCGAAATCCCGGATGGCGGATTCTCGTTCGAGAAGAAGCCTGGAAGAAGAAACGGAGAAAGGAGTGGCTAGCTGTCGGGGGCAGCCTTTTGAAAGGCTTCGAGGTCCATGCATCGGGCGTCGATCTCAACCAGGTGGGGAAAGGCGCGAAGGTCGCATTCGAAGCGCCGCGCGTTGAAGAGTTGGGGGACGAGAAAGAGGTCCGCTAGACCCGGCTGATCTCCATGGCAGTAGAGGCCTTCGCTCATCGTTTCGAGGATTTGCGAAAATGCCTGCAAGCCGCGTTCGATCACGTCGCGCGCCCAGGCCCGGCGGTCTTCTTCGCTCGCCTCGAATCGCTCGCCCAATGATCGCAGCATGCCCAGATTCTGGAGCGGATGGATCTCGCAGGCGACGAGTAGTGTGAGCTGTCGGATCCGAGCGCGATCGCTTGGCTCATTGGGAAGGAGCGGCGGCGTTGGATATCGCTCTTCCAGGTATTCGATCGCGGCCAGAGATTGCGAAATGACGACCTCGCCATCGATCAGGGTGGGGACTACGCCTTGTGGGTTCAAGGCCAGGTAGCCCGGGCTCTTTTGGCCGTCCGTCAATAGATCGACGCTCTCGATCTCGAAGGGGATGCCTTTCAGGTGCAGGGCGATGCGCACTCGGAAGGATGCGGAAGAGAGCGGGTAGGAATAGAGCTGCATCGTCGAAGGCCTCCGTCTAGGGCATTGAAATAGTTACATGTGAAACTATAATGGCTTCGGATAGGAGGTGGCAAGTGGCGGATCTTTGGGAAAACCCGATGGGGACCGACGGTTTCGAATTTGTGGAATACGCGGCGCCGGACCCCAATGCGCTCGGGGCGCTTTTCGAAGGCATGGGCTTTGAGCGGGTCGGCGAGCATCGCTCGAAAGACGTTCGACTCTATCGCCAGGGTGACGCCCATTTCATCGTGAACGCGGAGCCCGATAGCTTCGGGCAATCCTTCGCCAGGGTTCACGGCCCCAGCGTGTGTGCATTGGGGATCCGTGTCCGCGACGCGGCGAAGGCCTATCAACGGGCCATCGAATTGGGCGCCTGGGCGGTGCCCGCGCAGCCGGGGCCGATGGAGCTGGCCATCCCTGCCATCAAGGGCATCGGAGACAGCCTGCTCTACTTCGTCGATCGCTACGGCGATCAAGGGACGATCTACGACGTTGACTTCAGGCGTCGGGATGTCGGGAAGTCGGACGACGGGCCAGAGCTGGTCGGGATCGACCATCTCACACATAACGTCCATCGTGGACGAATGCAGGAGTGGTCTGATTTCTACGAACGGTTGTTCAATTTTCGAGAGGTTCGGTATTTCGATATCGAGGGTAAGCTGACTGGCTTGCGCAGCAAGGCCATGACGAGCCCTTGTGGCAAGATTCGTATCCCAATCAACGAATCGTCCGACGAGAAGTCGCAGATCGAAGAGTATCTGCACGCCTATCGTGGAGAGGGCATTCAGCATATCGCCCTGTCGACGAATGACATCCATGCGAGCGTCGAGTCCCTGAAGCGCAGTGGCGTGCGCTTCCTCGAGACGCCGAGTGCCTACTACGACGCCCTCGACAAACGAGTTCCCGGGCACGGACAGGATCTCGACCGCCTTCGCGAAAACGCGGTACTCGTCGACGGCGCCCCGACCGAGGGAGACGGGCTCTTGCTGCAGATCTTCACGGAGAATGTGATCGGTCCGATCTTCTTCGAGTTGATCGAGCGGCAGGGCAACGAAGGATTCGGCGAGGGCAATTTCCAGGCGCTCTTCGAGTCGATGGAGCAGGACCAGATCGACCGAGGGACCTTGTCATGACGGCCATGAGGCCCGGAATCCCGCTGGTGAAGAGCGAGGGCCTTGCCTCGCGGCAAGCACACGCGGACCTGCCGGCGGGTTGTCATGAGCGCGAGGTCGGGCGTGAGGGATTCTTTGGGCCGGCCACCCACTTCTATCATCGACACGCACCCACAGGCTGGAGTCATTTCGAGGGCCCACTGGCGCCCCACGCCTTCGATACACGTCGTCTCGAAGTGGCGAGCGCGTCGCCCTGGCAGGCCGCCGAGTTGTTTTTCAACGACCAAGTCCGGTATCGCTTCTGGCGGCTGGGTGAGTCGATGCCGAATCTGGCTCGCAACGCCGATGGCGACGAGTTGCTCTTCGTGCATGCGGGGAGAGCGGATCTCTATTGTGACTACGGCCATCTCAGCGTGCGCGACGGGGACTATGTCGTGTTGCCACGGGGAACGATGTGGCGACTCGAAGTCGACGAACCGATCGAGATCTTGATGATCGAGGCGACGGGCAGTCGTTATGTGTTGCCGGAGCGCGGGTTGCTCGGGGCCCACGCACTCTTCGATCCCGCCGTGCTCGATATGCCTGAGATCGACGATGCGTTTCGTGCCCAACAGGATGAGCGGGAGTGCGTCGTCGAGGTCAAGGCTCGGGGTGCGCTTTCTCGGATCACCTATCCCTGGAATCCCCTCGATGCTGTGGGTTGGAAAGGCGACCTCGTCCCCGTTCGATTGAATTGGCGCGATATTCGTCCGGTCAGCGCGGAGCGCTATCACCTTCCCCCTTCGGCCCACGCGACCTTCGAGGCGGAGGGTTTCGTGATCTGCACGTTCTGTCCGCGTCCCCTCGAGCAGGACCCGAACGCTTTGAGGCTGCCGTTTTTTCATTCGAATGAGGACTACGACGAAGTGCTCTTCTATCACGCGGGTCAATTCATGAGCCGCGATGATCTCGCGCCAGGCGCGGTGACCTGGCACCCCGCCGGCTTTCCTCACGGTCCGCACCCGAAAGCGTTGAAGGCGGCGATGGATGTCAAGGCCATTCGGGATCGGACGGAGGAGGTCGCCGTCATGCTCGATACGCGACAGCCTCTCGAGTGCGGGGCCGCAGCGATTGCGATCGAGATACAGGGCTACGTCGATTCATGGAGATCGCCATGAAGCTCGCCTCACGACGGAACGGGCGCGATGGTGACTTGTTGGTTGTAAGCCGGGATCTCACGCGGGCCCGACTGGTGCCCGGGATCGCGCAGACGATGCAAGCGGCACTCGATGATTGGGAGCGACTTTCTCCGGCGTTAGGCGAAGTCTATGAAGAGCTCTGTGAAGGGTCCCTAGGCCACCACGGGGTGGACGATCGTCCCGACGGGAATGGGGAGTTCACATTGGACTGCGAGGGCCTCGCCGCCCCTTTGCCCCGAGCCTACCAATGGCTCGATGGAAGTGCCTACGTCAACCACGTGGAATTGGTGCGCCAGGCGCGCGGGGCGGAAATGCCGGAGAGCTTCTGGGCCGATCCGCTCATGTATCAGGGAGGCTCTGATATTCTCCTTGGGCCCCGCGATCCAATGGTTGGTGCAGCCTCGGATTGGGGCCTTGATTTCGAAGCGGAGGTCGTGGTCTTCCTCGACGATCTGGCACGTGGAGCGAGCGTGGCTGCTTGTGCGGAGGCGATCGTTCTCGTTGGGCTCGTGAACGATGTGTCGTTGCGCGGTCTGATTCCGTCGGAATTGGCAAAGGGTTTTGGATTTATCCATGGCAAGCCGCCGACGGCGTTTTCGCCGGTTGCGGTCACTCCGGATGAGCTGGGCGCTTGCTGGCGAGACGGCAAGTTGCATCGGCCGCTTCGGGTCCATCGAGACGGCGAACTCTTCGGCGAGCCGAATGCGGGTGTGGACATGACATTCAACTTTCCGACATTGATTGCGCATGCTGCCAAGACGAGGCCGCTCTCGGCGGGTACGATCATCGGGTCCGGGACTGTTTCGAATCGAGACCGTCGGGCCGGCGGTTGTTGTATTGCGGAGAAACGGATGCTGGAAACAATTGAGAGTGGTACGCCGAAGACTTCCTTTCTGGTCGAAGGCGAAGTTGTCCGCATTGAGATGCTGGACGAAGAGGGCCTGTCGATCTTCGGGGCCATTGAACAAATTGTTCACGCGCCAGGAGATGCGAGTTGAGTAAGAGCCGGGATTCGAAACTCGAGCTGCAGGCCTTCATTCCCTATCAGCTGTCGATTCTCGCCAACACCGTCAGTCGGGCATTTGCCGCACACTACACAGATGAGTTTGATCTGACGATTTCGCAGTGGCGCGTCATGGCTGTGCTAGGTCGAGAGAGCGGCTTGTCCGCCAATGAAGTCTGCCGGCGCACAGCGATGGACAAGGTGAGTGTCAGCCGGGCGGTTTCAGGGTTGGTGCGCGATGAGCGAATTCGCCAGATCGAAGATCCCGCGGACGCCCGACGGCGCCAACTTCGCCTGACGTCTGCGGGGCGAGCCGTGTATCGTCGGATCGTTCCACGGGCGCTGGAATTCGAACGCGAGCTGGTGAGCGCATTGGGGGTTCGTGATCAGGGAAGGCTCGCCGGACTACTGCCGGGACTGCAGAGGGCCGCGGAACAGGTTGCGCTCAAATTTGACGGACAGGTCGGCGACTGAGCCGGCGGGGTGAATCAACGAATTCTGGTTCTCGAGGGAATCGATGTCCGAGAGGGAGCCGCGAATCGTTGCCTTCGACCAGCGTAGCCACGAAGACTCCACGGCGGTCTCGAATCCCGACCTCTTCTAAGCGAGGCGAATAGATTGAGAATTGAACTGAATTCTCGATCGAGATCGAGCTAACACTTTCTTCGGGCCCGACGCGAATCTTGGCGCCGGACAGACATCAAATCGCATTGCGGGAGGGTTAGGTCGATGTGTAATTGCTTTTCGCTTTTGGGTAGCCGGGGCGGGCCACAGTTGGCGGCGCAGCCGCAGGCTGCGATCGGACGTGAGGGCGCGGAGGCCGCGGTCGCCGGCGGACCCGTTACGCGCGAAGCTTCGCCGTCAAGCCCCTGGATCGACGTGCACGCGCATCCGGGGCGATGTTTTCTGCGCGGACTGGAAGGGAATGACGGAATCCGCGCGGCACTTGGCGGTGATGATTCGGAAGCAGCGGTCGCCGATCTCGTCGCGGGCGGGGTGGCGTTGGCGAGCTTCAGCACGGTCGCTGACCTTCGTGTGCTGAGCATCGGGCCGAATGGGATCGGGACGTCACGGGATTTCGAGCCGGGCGAAGCCTGGTCGGACCATCAACGGCAACTTGCGGCGCTACTCGATCTGGCCGAAGAGGGTGCGGTGCGCTTGGTGAAAACACCCAGCGAGATCAAGACCTTTTCGCCCGGAGATCTACCCGGCATGTTGATTACCTGTGAGGGAGGCGACTTCCTCGAAGGGGATGCCTCGCGCGTCGAAGAGGTCTGGGAGCAGGGCGCGCGTTCGATCACGCTGGTTCACTACCGCGTGAATGAGCTCGGTGATATCCAGACCGAGCCGACGCGTCATGGGGGGCTGACGGATTTCGGGACCGAGGTCGTGGGCGAGATGAATCGTCTCGGCATGATCATCGATCTGGCCCATGCGACCTGGGACGTCACTCGAAATGTTCTCGATCGCTCGAGTTATCCCGTGATGATCTCCCATAGCCATCTCGCGCGTGACAAGGACTCGCATCCGCGCCTGCTTTCGCAAGAGCATGCCTTGGCGGTCGCTCGAACCGGAGGCCTCGTGGGGGCCTGGCCGGCCGGCGTTGCGCTCGAGACCTTTGAGGACTACCTCGACGAAATCTTCCGGATGATCGATCTATTGGGGATCGAACACGTTGCGATCGGCACCGATATGGACGCCAACTATCAGCCGGTCATGACCAGCTACCGGGAAATGCCTTCACTGGCCGCCGGCCTGCGGGATCGCGGATTGAGTCAGGCCGAGGCGGCGCTGGTCATGGGTGAAAACTTCATTCGGCTCTTTGAGGCCGTGGCGAGCTCAGCGCCGTGATGCCTTAGGCGTCGCGACCAGGTTGAAGTCGCGACCAAGCTAAAGTCGCGGCCAGCCGTTCGGGCAGCAGACAGAGGGGTTCCCTATGAGCCCGAAGCCGAATCGGATGGCTCGCGCGGTGTCCCGATGACGAAACTGCCGCTGAATGGGGCACCGGGCATTTCGAGTTCCCCGACTTCCCAATCGTAGTCGGGCGACGCGACCTCATCCGTCATCTGCCGCAGTTCTTCCTGGTTATAACAGCGAAGGCAGGAGACGAATCCGTCCCAACCAATGAAGAGTGGGATGATTGGGACGAGGTAGGTCAGTGGGATCCAGCCCCATCGGAATGGGCGCAAGAACGGAATCACGAAGAGCGACACCAGCGGAGCGAAGACCATCCCGAGCAGTGAGAGCGGATGGCGCGAAACGAATTCGACGATCGTGATGGGCGCTCGGTCATCGACGGCGTTTTGCAGGATTCGCCGGGCGACGGCGGGGCGGAAGTGATGGAAGCCGCTGAACAAGGTTCGCAGGCCGGGCAGGTCTTTTGGGACCGCCGTGGCATCGACCGGCTCGTAGCGTGCGCTGATCGTCGGGTTGTTGCCGGTGATCTTGTCGAAGGCACTGGCATTCGGATAGAGGTCGGTCAGCGTCGCGGTGACGACGCGCTCTTCGCTTTGTTCGATCGCTGCGAGCGCCATGGGGAGCGGGCCCGAGCCGCCGGAGCAAAGATCGACGATCCGGTTTTCACTGGCTCGGTGCAGGGATTCAGAAAGCAGCGGTGCCACCGTTTCGCCTTGTTTCGTAAGCACCGAAGCGAATTCGAGATAGGCGGTTCCGGCATCGCGGATCACACCGGGCAGCCAGGCCTGATCTTCGAACTCGAAGAGATGGATTCGACTCATGGGGAATCCTCAGCCGTCACTTTCGCCCGTGAGAACAAAGATCTGGAAGCTCTGCTTCTCCAGGAAATCATGGGACGCGTCGAGCGTGTAGCCGGCGGTTTCCAATTGGCTTCGGATTTCGTCGGGGGTCGTCGCATGGCCACGCGGAAAGCTGTCGCCGCGAAACTCGACGACGACCAATCGGCCTCCCGGGCGCAGTGCTCGGCCCGCGCGCCGAAAATAGTCGGTCTGGTCCGGCAGATGATGGTAGACGTTCGAAAGAAAGATCATATCGACGGATCCATCGGGAATGCCCAATCCGTCATCCGGAATGTGTACGGGCTGAATTTGCGGCAGCCCGCGCTCGCTCGCCTGCCCCTCGATATAAGACAGTTGCGACTCGTCGACATCGAGCGCAAAGACCTGCCCGGTCTCGCCGACCGCGGCGGCAAATCGATAGGTAAAATAGCCACCCCCGGATCCCAGGTCGGCCACTTGATCGCCCGGGGAAAGGGCCAGCGTCTCGACGACGCGATCGGGCTGTTGCCAATCGTCACGGTCGGCGGGCTCCCAGAAGAAGCGCTTGATACTCCCGCATCCGAGTGGACCAGCGAGACCCAGGAGCAGGACGAGTGAGAAGGCGAGGATCGTCGAAGCGTTCTTCATGATGGGCATGCTTGTCTCCAGAAATGCGGGCCCCGATAGAATATGCGAAGTCGTCCGATTGTGTCGCATTTCATTGTTGCAGTGCGCGGTCTCGAGCCAGGTCGAGCTCGATCTCCATGGGATCGACCTCAGATCGCCATGATCCGGAGATTCGGCGAAGAAAAATTCTGCGAGCCCGATACAATCACTGTTGTTGGGTGGCCTTGATCGCTCGGCGGGAATTTTCGCGCAGTGGCCCCGAGAGAGAACTCAGGCAGAGAGCGTAGACTGAGAACGAACGATAGAGGAGAAGAACATGGCGGAGATCACCGGAGGTCAGGCGCTCGCGCGTTGCCTCGCTCAAGAAGACATACGATTCGTGTTCGGGTTGCCCTGCCCAGAGATCGATCCCTTTCTGGCCGCATTGGAAGAAAACGAGATCCGTTTCGTCTCGGTGAGGCACGAATCCGGTGCCGTCCATATGGCGGAGGGTTTGTACAAGACGACCGGGCAGGTGGCGGCGGTGTTAGGCAACCCCGGGCCCGGCTCGGCCAATCTGCTTCCCGGCCTGATTACTGCGCTCCACGAAGGCGTCCCCGTGCTGGCGATCACGTCGCAGCACCGATCGGGCGTCGTCTACCCGTCCTCCCCGGCGACATTCCAGGGCCAGGACCAGCTGCAGGTCTTTGCGGCGGCCGTCAAATATGGCGCACCGATCTTCGATCGAACCCGCATCGCCGAGATCACGCGTCTCGCCTTTCGAGAGATGTGGACGGGCCGACCGGGTCCGGTCCAATTGGAGATCCCCGGACCCGTCCTCTACGACACGTTCGATGATTCAGAGCTCGTCTTGATCGATCCCGTCCACTATCGCGTCGGGCCTTTGCTGCCGAGTACTTCACAGCTTGAAGAGGCGGCCGAAATGCTCGGGAGCGCCGAGCGCCCCGCGATCGTGGCTGGCGCAGGTGTGGATCGCGCTGATGCGAACGCGGCGCTCGAGGGCTTGGCCGAGCGGCTTGGTTGCCCGGTCTTGACCAGCATGGCGGGTCGGTCCGCCTTCCGGCGCGACCACGATCAATTCGTGTTCGCCTTTGGCAAGGGCGGCGATCTCGTTCGAAAGGAAGCGGACGTCGTACTCGTCGTTGGCTCCAGGCTTGGCAATCTCGACCTTCCCTTCGACAAATACTGGGGGGACCCCAGCACCCAAAAGATCATTCAGGTCGACGTTGACCCGCGACACATCGGCGTGTCGAGGCCCATCGAAATGGGAATCGTGGCGGATGCCCGGGCGACACTCGAAGGGTTGGTTCAGGTTCTCGAAGCGCGGGAGATCCAGCGCGACAAGTCGGACGACCTGGCTAGATACCGGAAGGTCGATGGCGACGCGACGGACGTCTGGTTGAAGGCGGTCTCGGAATGGTCGGGCGAGGGCGTTCATCCCGCACATGTGATGCAGGCCGTCGGCAAGGTCTTTGGAAGAGAGGCCATCTACACCGTAGACGGAGGCAATACCTCGCTCTGGGCCGCGTTCACCTTGCCCGCGACGGGCCCCCGTTCCTATCACAACATTCTCGAACTCGGCATGTTGGGTACCGGCATTCCCTCGGCGATCGGCGCGAAGCTTTCGAGCCCGGAACGCCAGGTCGTTTGTGTGACCGGCGATGGGGCAGCGGGCTTCAACTTCATGGAGATGCAATCCGCGGTCCGAGATGGCATTGCGATTACGACCGTGGTCTGTGCCGATGGCTCCTGGACGATGGAAGTGCCGAATGAAATGGCCCGCTATGGCCGCACCTTCGGCACCGAAACAGGAGAGATCCGCTGGGATCGCGTGGGCGAGGGGCTGGGCTGTGTGGGTTTCTTCGTCGAGCGTGCGGAAGATCTGGAACCCGTTCTCGAAAAAGCCCGTTCTTCGAATCAGCCTGCCGTCGTTTGCGTCCGAACCAATCGGGATGCGAACCTCTCACTTCCGGCAGACGCGATGGGACGCTTCTTCGAGGTCTA
>CAZMFM010000036.1:44023-46335 GCA_964565565.1 uncultured Spirochaetaceae bacterium
TCTGCGCCGCCGACCGTGATTCGCGCGGGGGGCTCTTCGCCGAAGAACTCCGAATAGGCTTTGTTCATGTCGGGGAACGTGGTCATGTCTTTGAGGTAGACGCTGACCTTCACGATATCGGCGAGCTCCGCGTCGGCAGCTCGAAGGATGGTTTCGATGTTTCGAAGTGTTTGCGTCGTTTCGGGGCCGGTTCCGCCGGGTGCGAGTTCGAATCCTTCACCCAACGTGCCCAGCGTCCCAGAGACGAAGATCAATTCTCCGGCGACCGTCGCGTGAGCGAATTGGGGTAGGCGGCCGAGGCCCTCGGCGATGATCGTTCGGTTGGGTGTTCTGGGTGTTTTGGGTGTTGAAGACACAGGTCTCTCCATTTCATTGGAATGCGTGTCGCCACAACCTGCGAAGGCCAGCGAAACGCTCAGCATGATGATCAAGGAGCCAGCGAGTCCAGACGGGGAAAGTCGTTTCACGGTGTTCTCCATTCCGAAGTGCGTCGGCTGCGGTCGAGATCGGAGTTGATATGATCATTCCCGCCCTACCTGTTCCAGACCCTAACGCCTTCATTGGAGCCCGCCATGCGTCTCTTGCTGAAATTGATTGGAGGGGCACTGATCGTCGGTGTTCTGCTGCTCGCGTTTCGCCTCGTTCCAGCTCATCTACAGATTCGATCGGTCGAGCCCGCCCTGCCGAGTGAGGGGCAACTGCGAAGCCTGCTGAAGGTCGAGAACGGCCCCGTTCGCCTTCGATACGTGAACACTTCGAGCCAACAGCTTCCGATAGGCGTTCTGGGCCATACGGTGTTCGTCGCGGAATGGGCCAATGGAAATCTCTTCATGATCGACGCGGGCATGGACCGTGAGGCCGCAATCGAATTTGGCCAGTTGATGGAAATGGCGTTGGGCGCCGAAGAAGCCGTGTCGCACGGATCGATTGATCGGTTGCTCGGCGCAAATACGATGCGCGTTCAAGGTGTCGCGTTCACCCATCTTCATATCGACCATACGCAGGGCGTTGAACCCTTCTGCGAAAAGCGCGGCTCCGGTGCAAAGGTCTACCAGACTTCCTGGCAACGGGACCTGTTGAATCTCAACACGACGGAGGGGGCCGGAATCGTGGCGAATTCGTGTTTGTCGAAGGGTGTTCTGGTCGGTGAGGAACTCCTGGAGATGGCGGAGTTTCCAGGACTTGGGATCGTGGGCCTCGGCGGCCATACGCCGGGTTCGACACTCTTTGCCATTGCGGTGGGCGATCGGATCTGGATTCTCTCCGGCGATATCACGAACTCGAAGGCAGATCTACTGAGCGATACCGGGAAGGGGTTCGTGTACAGCTATTTGATGGTGCCCGAGAATACGGCGCGGACTGCGATGATGCGCCCATGGCTGGCTGGGCTCGACTCGAAGCAAGGCATGACGGTCCTGGTGTCGCATGACGTGGAAGACATTCAGGCGAGTGGGCTCGTCGAGATCGGCCACTAGGGCGAAAAGGAGCATTCGTGTTTGTCAAAGCCAAGGGTTATTCGAAAGCCGAGATTGATCGCTTTCGTGTTTTGCAGCAGACCTGTTTTCGGATCCAGGAAGAAATGGGAGCGGAGCTTCGACCGGGAGTGACTGAGAAAGAGGTCGCGGCGGCACTTTTCCAGCGGTACCAGAAAGCCGGGGCCGGGAATTTCTTTCATCTTCCAGTCGCGCTCTTCGGCGAGCGAACCGGATTGCCCGGGCGATGGGGCATCGGGAAATTCTATCCACGGGACGTGAAGCTCCGCGAAGGGGACGCCGTCATTCTCGATGGCGCACCGCTCTTCGACGGCTTCATGGTCGACACGAGCTACAGCTTTTCCCTCGGATCCAATCCAAAGCACGATGACATGATGCGCTCGCTTCTGGAACAAAGGCCTCGGGTGGTAGACGAGGTCAATCGAAGCCTGTCATTCAAGGCGATCGCCGAGCGCGTGGCCGCCGATTGCGAGGCGCTCGGCTACGCCCCGGTTCACGAAAAGCATCCGGGCCAGGTCTTCGGCCACCGCGCCGTGCGTGTTAGGGGTCCGCAGGGCTGGCGACTGCGCGGTTCGGATGGTGTTTCGCTCAGCTGGTTCCTGCTGAAATCGAGTCAGGCAAAATATCTTCCGAAGCAAAGCCCACTCTGGAACCGCAGCCGTACCAGCGATCACACGCCGACGGATGGCCTATGGCTCGTCGAACCGCATTTTTCCTGCGCCGAGTTTGGTGCCAAGTGGGAAGAGATCCTCGTAATCGAAGACGGCAGGGCGAGTTGGCTCGAAGCCGATCCGCCGCATGTCAGGCGTTGGGCGAGCG
>CAZMFM010000037.1:0-39875 GCA_964565565.1 uncultured Spirochaetaceae bacterium
TAATATTGGTTGTAGCCGGGGATGCCTAACTCAGACGGAGGGTCCGTGCCGACGTTGTCGTGGTTGCCGCGAACGATCGCGTATGGCATCCCGGCCCAACCCGTCGCCGAGTTCGGCGCCAGTCGTGACCATTGATCGTTGAAGCGCTGCCATTGAAGGCTGGTCTGATTGACCGCCCAGGAACAGGAGACACAATCCGTTCCGCCGATTCCGTCGGCGATCGGATAGCAACCCGCTGGAGCTGGACTGCAGGTGGGTGCCGACAGGCAGGACCCAAGGGTAACGCTGGGTTGTCCGCTGCAGCTCGGGGGCAAGGGCAAGAAGCTACCGAGGTCGACAATGTCTCCGACGTGAAGAACGAAATCGATGTTCTCGGTGTATTTATTTGCGATGACCCAGTCGACCTGTTCCACGAAATCTGAGTACTGGGCGGCCGATCCATTGACCGCCGTCTGGGTATCCCCAAAGATCACGACTGTGCGGTAATTCACCTGGGCCTGGGCAGACGTCGCACCCACTACAAAAAAGCCCAGGAGCACGAACAGCGATTCTCGAAGCATTTTCCCAAACAATGACATCGGCTCTCCCCCCAGCGCTGAGCTGCATTGGTGTGCACCAGATCATTCGGTGATCCTCGGATAATTCTCGTGATCGGTATCACGGTGCATTGCGCCCACCTCGATCGATCAATTCAATAATGTGGGCAAAGCCCGGCATGATGAGAGATCCGACTCTCTGCTCAAGGTCGGCTGTGGCCCGCCCGATCCATGAGCAGCAACCGTGTGGACGTGGGACCGTCGGAAGAACCGATCATCGCCCTCTCCAGGACTGAGAAACCGGGGGACGGGCTGAATGCATCTCATAGGTGGCGATCTGCGGCGCCAGCCGAACCACCGCAGCGCAATGCGACGGGTACGGCCCGCGGTAGTCGACGTAACCAAGGTCGTAGTAGGGGTACTTTGCGATACGATCCACATTTCCGCAGTCGCGAACACGACGAATCCCACGACACAAGTCGGCGCCGATCTAACGGGTCGTAATCGAGCACCGTTGCACTTCGAATTCGACCTACTTTCGACGCCCCCCAACCAGAACGACACTCGGCAGGTCAACTGAATGCAAGAATTAAGTACACAATTGGGATTGGGCACGGCGGCGCCGCTCTCGATCACCGCCCTGCTCATCGCGCTTGCCATCGGCCTTGTGTTGTCGCTCATCTTGCGTTGGCATTTTCAACGCTTTGGTTCGACGCTGTCGAACCGGGCTGAATTTGCGCAGGTCTTCCCTTTCCTCGTGATGACGACGATTCTGATCATCACGGTCGTCAAGTCGTCGCTTGCCCTCTCGCTTGGGCTGGTGGGTGCCCTATCGATCGTCCGCTTTCGGACACCGATCAAGGAACCCGAAGAACTCGCCTATCTCTTCATGGCGATCGCCATTGGTCTCGGTCTTGGCGCGGACCAGTTCGTGCCGACCACGACGGCGGCGGTGGTGATCTTGACCAGCATTGGTGCCCTGCGTTGGTCCCAGAATGGCAATGAGTCCAAGAACCTCTATCTCTCCATCGACTGTCCGGTGCCACAGGGCGAAGTCAGTCCGATCCCGGAACTCGAGGCGGTCCTTCGACAACACGTCTCGACGGGCGATCTCCGTCGCGTCGACAAACGGAATGGAACCCTCGAGGCGACTTATTGGGTCGAGATCGAGAACTCCGAAAGCGTTGCGGAGATGATTCAGGAATTCGAGCGTGTGTTTCCGGGGATCGGGATCACCTTCATCGATCAGCAACGCGTCCCCGCGATATAAGATGAGAGTCACGGCGAAGGACTCGACTCGCGCACCCGCGGTCCGAGTTCACCCCCGCTTATCACTGCTCATCAAAGTCCTTGTCGCGGGCGCAGTGCTCGCCGCCTGCGCGGCCGCGTTGGTCATCCTGGGCATGGCGATCTTCCGTGGCGTGCAACCGGGTTCCACGGCGGGAGTCGCACGGGTCGCCCTACGAGCAGTGCCCGCACGAATCGTTGCTTCGACCAAGAATCATTGGACTTCCTTTCGTCGCAACGACCCGCTCGAACGCCTGCATCTCGACATCAAATTCAAAGACCTCGAGAAGCTCCGTGCGAAACGCCAGGAAGCGCAGGACGCCGGAGTCCTGATCGCCTCGGACGACGATTTCGTCGCGGCCACGATCCGACACGATGGGCGATCCGTTCGTACACGCATACGTCTCAAAGGCGACGCGCTCGATCATCTGTCGGGAGACAAGTGGTCGTTCCGCGTGAAGGTCAAGAAGGACGACCAGCTCTTCGGGATGCGCCGGTTCTCGCTTCAAGCACCGGGCGTACGTGACTTCCAGGCTGAGCCGATATTTCTCTCGCACCTTCGCCGCGAGGGCATCCTGATCCCCCGATTCCTTTTCGTCGAAGTCACGGTGAACGGAAAAGACATCGGGGTGATGGCCATCGAGGAGCACTTCTCGAAGGAGTTGCTGGAATCTCAGCAGCGTCGGGAAGGCGTGATCTTGCGCTTCGATGAGAGCGCCTTCTGGAGAAACCTCTCCCTGAATGGCACTTTCGGGCCCTACGGAAACCCGCAAATTTCGATGTTGAAACCGTTCCGGAGCAGCAAGGTCGCGAGTTCGCCGGCCCTGACCGCCGACCTGGAGGCCGCAGTAGGTCTCATGCGCGGCTTCATGGCAGGTCGTTTGAAGGCGGCCGATGTCTTCGACCTCGCGTTGATGGCCCGCTTCATCGCGGTCGCAGAAGTCTGGCGCACACATCACCCGCTGGCCTGGCACAACATGCGTTTCTATTTCAACCCACTTACCGCACGTCTCGAGCCGGTCGGATTCGATGGAAACGTTCAAGGTGCGGCATTCGAACCTGGCTTGGTTGCGATGAGCGGCGGGTTTACGCCGATGCTCTTCGCAGACGATGAATTTCGGGGCCTGTTTACGAATGCGCTCGCCCGCATCGCCGGCGATATGGCAGATGGCTCGGTGGCAGCCTGGGCGCGTCCACAAGAAGCAGAACTCGTCCCCCAACTTCAAGAAGGGATCGAATACATCGAACCGATCCGCTTCGAAGCCTTGATGACTCGGGCGAAGAGCCTGTCCGAGATCAATGACGAGAATTTCGATCTCTATCGCCCTCCCCTTGGCGATCCCGCAATGCAATATCCCGAGCCACTCAAGGCCTATCTTTGCCGCAACTGTGCATCCACCCGACTCGAATTCGTCAACGTGCTTCCTGTCCCGGTGCTGGTGCTCTCAATCGAAGTCGCGGCGAAGCCCAAGGCTCCAGCCAATCTGACGCAGCCCGAAATTCGCTCGGTCTTTCCTTTGGAAATTCCAGCGACGCAATTCATGGAGAAGCCACGATCCATCTACGTCGAGATCGACTCGGCCGAAGATCTCGATTCCTACGAACTCGACGTCGTGGTCCGGGTCGCGGCACAGACACAACGCCACACACTCCGCGTTCAACCCTATTTCGACGAGATGGACACCTCGCCGCTCCCCTTTGCGAGCCTGGAAGAGGCACTCGCGCGACATTCCTTTCTCCGTTTGGCCAAGGACGGCCAAGACCTGGTCGTCGGACCAGGGACCTGGGACGTAGAGGGCGCGCTGGTGATCCCCGATGGACTCGGGCTCACTTTGTTGGCCGGGGCCGAGCTTCGCTTCGCAGAGGCTGGGTACCTCGCCTCGTCGGGACCCCTGCGATTTCAAGGCACCGCGGACCGACCCGTCCGATTGGGCCCCCGCCCGGGTAGCGCGACCTGGGGCGGGCTTATCAGTTTGCATTCCCCCGCACCCCACGAGTGGAGCCACGTCATCGTCGAAGCCACCTCCGGAATCCCACCGCGAACCGGTTGGCGACTAACGGGAGGCGTGACGCTGCGTTCGGCCGAGGTCAAGATCTCGGATTCCCGTTTCATCGGGAACCGTGCCGAAGACGCCTTGAACCTGATCCGCTCGCACTTCGAGTTAGTCGACGTAGAGTTCTCGGATACGACCTCCGACGCCCTCGACGCAGATTTCTCTGACGGTGTGATCAGAGGTGGCCGCTTCAGCCAGATCGGTGGCGACGGAATCGACGTAAGCGGTGCCACGATCGAAGTCGACGGTACTGTGCTGGTCGATGTCGTTGACAAAGCGATCTCTGTCGGTGAAGCCAGCCGTTTGACCGCGAGAAACGTGCGTATCGAGCGTGTCGGCACCGGCGCCGCAAGCAAAGATGCATCGGAGCTCATCCTCGAAGATTCCTCGATCACCGATGCCCTCACGGCCGGCGTCTCCGTGTACACCAAGAAGCCCGTCTACGGTCCTGCGGAAGCGATCCTCGAACGAGTCGAGATGCACAACGTGGGAACCGATGTTCTGCTCCAGCAGGGAAGCCGCGCGACGGTCGATGGTGTCGCCGCGACGGAACAACCCTTCGACACCGATATTCTCTATTGATCAGCGCAGCAGCCGGGGCACGAAAATGGAAAATACATCACTGGTCGGGACGGAGCGCTTCGAGGTCAAATACGCCGGTGAGGGTTCCTCGATCGATGTCATCGAATCATGGGTCCAAATGCACCGGGCCGGATTCACCCGCCCCTACCCGTCTCGGATCGTCAACAGCACCTACTTCGATACCTACGCGCTGGGCGCTTTCGAGGAGAACCTGATTGGGGCGAGCAGTCGTGAGAAGGTCCGTCTGCGCTGGTATGGACTCGACCCTGAAACGGATCGCTCGACGCTCGAGGTCAAATTGCGCCGCAACAAGTTGGGCTGGAAACTGTCCTACCCGGTTTCGGGTGTTCCTCGATCCGATGAACCGTGGCGCGAACTTCAGGCGAAGGTGCGTCGACAACTGCCGCCCGATGCAAGAATCCGCTTCGATGCGCATCCACTCGTCGCGCTCGTCAACCGCTATCACCGACAATATTTTCTCTCAGGCGATGGCCGCGTCCGTGTGACCATCGATACCGACTTGCAGACCTTCGATCAACGCTTCGGCCGTGTACCACATTTCGATCGAACGGTTGGAATGCCCGATATGCTCGTGGTCGAATTCAAGTTCAGCCCGGAAGACCGGGCGAATGCCATGGATTTGATGAAGGGCATTCCCCTGCGCGTGAGCCGCAGCTCCAAATATTCCATCGGCTGTTCGAACTTCACCGCAACCTGAACACGCCGTTGGTCGCATCAGCGGCTCCGACTGGACCTCCAAGTCCACAGTGCCCGGGTACGTGTCGCGAGACTAGGTCTGGGTAGCCTGTGGGGTTGTTCGGACACATTCTGCTGGGCCCGGGTACAATGCTCTTCAGGTGTCAATCTCGATATCCGAAGGGCAAAGGCATGGCCAATCAGCTGAATTCGATCGCATCTAGAACCTTCACGAGTGCTTGTAGCCTGGTTCTCGTTCTTGTACTTGGCGCTGCGACCGCCACGGCCCAACTCTCCTCCTATGCCACCGGTGCGAGCGACGTGATCGGTTCGACGGGAGCGCCAGCCGTCGCCCTGGGCGTGCCCGACTACGCCTTCGTGAATGACTCGGGACTCGGCCTCGGCGGAACGAATACGGATGTCTTCGACGTCGGCGAATCGGTCCTGCTGACGTTCCCCACCGCGCTTCGAAACCATGTATCCCAGCACGACATGATTCTCTCGGCCTTCGTCGGTGGACTCGGAGCGACCGACAACGCCAATGTGCAGGTGGAGGCCAGCTCGGACGGCTCGAACTTCACGATCATCCAGACCTTCAACACCGAGGAGGCGCGCAGCTTTGCTCCACCGAATCAGTGGGAGAACGACTTCGAAGCGGTGAAGCATTTCGCCGTCGAGTTCGGTGTCATGGACAATGTCACACAGATCAGATTGACCAACCTTGCGGGGACGGCCGAGGGTCTACGTCTCGACTCGCTCGAAGGTCTGTACCCGATCGTCAATAGTTCACACGCCTTCGAGATCCGTCTCGAGCGTGTTCGCGAGGATACCGCTCGACGCTTCAAGGTGCGCATCAAGAATATTTCGGCCCCGGGCGGCGTGCCGATTCGCGAATGGCTAATGGACAGAACCGGCTCTTCCGCACGGCTGGAAGAGACCATCTGGGACCTCGAGAGTGTCGCCGGCGACTTTATCTGCGTCGAGCACTGTATCTTGGACAACAACCCTGAGTTCATCCCCTTCTCCCGCCATGTCTGGTCCCTTGACGGAACGACGCCGGCGCCCGCCGGCTTCGGACTCGACCCGGGCCGCCAGGCTGCGCACGCCCGTTTCGTAGATTTTGACACGGATGGCGGCGCGGCCTATCTGTCCGGTTTCAAGTTCACGGTCACCTTCGCGGACGGTCTGGTCCATACCTTCGACTACGACGCCGACGTGAGCAAGGAAATCGGCAGCCTGTATCACAAATATCAATACTTCAGCAGTACCCCGATCCAGTCGTGGAACCGTCCGAGCGACTACTACCAGTTCGTATCAGTCCCGGCTGTACCGACCCTGTCTGCTTTCCACCTAGGAATGTTAGTCGCGTTGACGGCGCTGATCGGCGGGCTCTTTATTCGGAATCGTTCTCGCGACGCTGACGCCCAGTCGTAACCCTATGCGCACACCTCCGATCAATGAGGAAGCGCCGTAGGTCCTTCCGGTGTCGTTGCTCAGCTCAAGCCGAATGAACTCACAGGCCTTGATCCCGGTGATCTCCGAATGACAATCCGCTCTTTGGTCCGCCGCATCGAAGATCGAATCGGTCGATAAATGCGTCCGCGACTAGACGATTCCCCTCCGGCGTCAGGTGTCCATCGAACCGAAAGAACATCTCCTCTGCCGGGAAGGCGCCCACCACAGTCGTTAGATCGAGGTAGCGAGCGTCCATTCCATCAAAAATCATTCGCGCGCGTTCGACAGGAAGCATCGGACGCACTTCGTTGTCCCCTGACGTCGCCTTGGACACCGACTGAGCCGAACTCTCGCCCTTCGCCGAACTCTCCGCCGAACGCATTGCGTAGGTCTGCGCTGCCGCGTCCCGGGTAGGCAGGATCAGGAAGGCGATCTGCTTTCCCTCGCTGATGGCGTAGGACTGGATGCGGCGCATCTCCGATGCATAACGCTGATTCGCGCCCACAAGGAAGTCCTCTTTCCAGGCCGAGGGGTGTTCCAACTGCTCAACGACAGCATCGTGACTCTTCTGATTGTCGTCGGCCAACGCATGGTAGGTGGCGGACAAGAGACGGTATACGTGGAGGTTGCGCTTGAGGAAACTTTTCAGGTTGGCCTCATTGCCGAGGATGCCGTCGGCGACTGAGCTGTTCTTGTCCCATTGCGTGTCGTGGAAATCGTTTCCGACGTAGCTCGCTACGAACACCCAGTCGAAATCCAACGCTTGTTTTCCGAGATACTCGAGTGTCTTGCGGTATTGGGTTGGGCCGTATCCGGCGACCGCCGCGTTGATATGCCGCACGCCGACCGTCTGGCGCTCGATCAGTCCGACGAAGGATTCCTTATATTCGACCCCGTGGCCGAATGCGAAGGAATCTCCCAACCAAAGCGCCGTGCATCCAGCTTCCGGTCGCTGGGTCATCGGAACGCGGAACCCTCGTGAGTCAGTCGACACCGTCCATTCGGTCTCGCCAGTATCGACGTGTAGAACAGTGCTGGGGAGCATGCTGAAGAAAGGCATCTCGGGATGCCGGCGATAGATTGCGAGCCAGGAGATTGGCTGCGGCGCTACGAGCCGGACGAAAACCTCCCCCACCACGATCGTCATGACGAGCGTCATCACAGTCAGGGCGACACGAAAAAGAGCCAGACGCATCCACTTCTCCATCTATGCCGGCGTTCGACCGATTGCCGGGCTCTCCAAGAGTAACGAGCCCGCACGAGGTGCGTCGTTGCTAGTGGATGAAGCGCTCACTCGGGAGCCACTCCGAACCCTGCGGCCACCGCGATTGAGGTTCCCGCTCACACCGGCGAGGACGCCCGCTAGAAAGATCGGCAGGCAATTCCACCAGCCATTGATGATCAAATCGATCATACGGACAGAAATCATGCACACCAGCGCACCCAATAGAATCCCTGTCGTGCTCTTCGCACGGGCAATGTGCCCCCAGGCTCGAAAGACTGGGATTGCAAAAACCATGTAGTACAACGCGACGCCAAGGATGCCGCTGACGCCCAATCGGATCGTGACCCAGCCGTCCAGCCCCACCTCGCCTTCGCCAAAGGTCTCAGCCCCGGGTATTCGGCTGTATGTGCCCCAGCCAAGCCATAGCCGATCGCCGATCTTGCTCAGGACATGTTCTTCCTCGAAGAATCTACCCTCAAGCGAACGAGCACGATCGGGATCGTATTCTCGAGCAAAGTCGACGATGACTTCATACGGAAATACGTCCGCAATCCGGAGCGCTGGGTAGACACAGGCAAGGATAGCGAGAGACACTCCAAGCGCGGTGATGAGTTTTCGGCGCCCGAAGACGTGAGCCAGGAGAAAACTCGTTCCGTAGACGATGCCGGCAACATTCAGGGTCATCATCAACCCGACTGTCAAGACGCTCCGTAGGAATCGGGCACTGAACCCGGGGAGGCCAAAGCGCTTTCCGAATCGGGGGATGGGAAGCTTCGCCTTGACGAGGGCAGCCGAAGCGATCACGGCCATCGCCATGAACGTCGCCAGAGCCAATCCGTTCTCGAGGAAGACCGCGGGCTGCGTCATGCCCCAACGAAAATTGATTCTAGGTGGTAAGTCGTAGACAAGCTGGGACAGATGCCAGACCCTGAATGGGATCGACATCAGAAGCTCAATCGCAATGAGTCCCGTGTAGCAGAAGGCCGCAATGACGAGCGTTCGCATGAATACGTACAGATCGTTGAGCGATGTAAAAAGAGCGCGCCCGACGAAAAAGGGGACGGCAACCGTCAGAAAGTCGTCTGTGGATCGCGCGAAGATCCAATACAGGCTCAGGCCGTCTTCCATCCGTCCCTCATCCATCATCGGATGGGAATTCATTTGCGCGGTCGCGATATTTGCGAAGACCATCAGGAGCACGACCAGCTCCAGACCGGTTCCGGGTCGCGCCCGCACGATGGAACTTCTTCGGAAGACGATGGCGGCGATCAGGGTCGAGAGATAGGTGATGTATTCCTTGTCCATCGGCGGAATGGCGGGCAGGTCGATTACCAGCCTTTGTGGAAGAAAGAGGGAGCCGACGATGACAACGGTCGCTGCTGCTTGGGCCTTGGGCAGGCGCCGAAAGACCATGAGCGCAAAGGGCAAAAAGGCGAGCAACGCAAAATAGGCGAATAGAATCTTCATAAGGACCGTCTACCAGCCTAGAACTTTCCTACCTGGACGCTCGCCGAAGGCGATTGCCTGGTCTGGGGTCGTCCAAGGACGCATACTCTCCTCGGAGTTTCTGGCTCAAGCCGCTTTACCGAGCCGACGATCATGATCTATCTGGAGCGGTCAAGCAGAATGAGTGCTGAAGGAAAAAGGCGAAGACTCGTCGAAGTCGATCGCGTCACTGGATTCGCCATCTTTCTGGTGGTGGTGGGCCACATCGTCGCACGCCAGCCTCCGAGCGGGAATGAGTGGTACGTCCACCTCAAGTTCTACATCTACCAATTTCACATGCCACTGTTCATGTTCATGTCCGGCCTGGTTTTTCAATATACCCTTGATTCGATCTCGACTTTTCCCGAATACAGAAACTGGGCTGTGAAGAAGATTCGAAGGCTCGCCCCCGGATTCCTGCTGGTCGGAACGGTCATCAGCCTCGGGAAATACTACTCCGGAGGCTTCATCCATATCGACAATGCACAGGAAGATCTGCTCGGCAGTTTCATCCGTCTGTTCATTCGGCCGACTGAGAGCGCGGCCGGTTCACTCTGGTACATCTATGTGCTTCTCGAGTTCTACCTCTTGTTCCCGCTCCTCATCATCTTTTTTCGAAACAAGAGTTCGATCATTGCGGCATTGGTGATCGCGATGCACCTTGCCCATCAATTCGTAAGTCTTCCCACGGTCTTCGCCTTGCACACCATTTTCGAGTTTGGAATCTATTTCTGGCTCGGTGTCATGAGCTGCGCGCACTATGACCGTCTACTATCACTCCTGCGGCGAAGAGGGACGTTCTTCGTGCTGCTCTTTATCGCTAGTTTCGCAACCACTCTATTTCTGCCTTGGAAGCAATCCCAGACCCTGATCGGGCTGGCCTCGGTCCCTGCCCTGACCTTCCTCATCGGAACCAATACCGGAAGAGTTGGCGCCGTATTCGCATCCGTCAGCGGCTATACGTTTGTCATCTATTTGCTGAACACGCTCACAATCGGCCTGACAAAGGGGATGATGCTGAAGCTGTTGCCATGGGACGGCACGAATTTCTATCTCTTCTTCGTCATCTTGATGGCATCTGGCCTGTTCGCTCCGATCCTGGCGCAGCGATGGGTATTCTCGCGAAACAAGACGCTCAGCCGAATCATGAACTAGAGGACGAGAACGAGCCGAATGAATGACCTACGTAATGCACCTCAGGGAAATGTACTCGAGCTCGAGGACATCATGGACCGCCTTCGCTGTCCGCGATCGCATTCGAAGCTTAAGCGAGTCGACTCAGAACTCCGATCGACGCAGGGTGAGCAGGCCTATCCGATCGTCGATGGCGTTCCGGATTTGCGCAGCGCGCCCGAGCGACTAACGCTCGATCTTCCATGGTATGAACCCTGGGAGGACCTCGCCGCACTCGATCTGTCGAAGCCCGCACCACATGCCGCGAACGATCTGCCGTATCACCTCGACGCGCAGCTGGCCTCCGTACCCGGGGATGAGGGGAATGGCCGCTGGATTCTCGAAGTAGGTTGTGGCGAACGCCACTGCGAGGCCTACTACTCCAAGCGCGCCTTTAACTACGTGGGCACGGATGTCGATCATCGAGGTAGAGGGCCCCATATATTCTCGGACGCTCACAACCTCCCTTTCGAATCCGAGTCTTTTGACTTCTACACGTCGCTGGCGGTCTACGAGCATCTGGTTTCGCCACTCCAGGCCGCGATCGAGGCGTATCGGATCCTGCGCCCGGGCGGCGTATTTTTTGGTTCCGCTGCCTTCGTCTACGGCTTCCACGATCTGGCCAGCTTTCATCACATGACGCACGGTGGCTTGTTGTGGACGTTTCGCATGGCCGGCTTCGAGGTCGAGCGAATCTGGCCAGACTGGGACTACACCGATTCCATTCCCGAGATGGCTTTTGGGGAAGGTCCCGGCACCCCATGGCGAGTCGCGTCCCGCCTGGCTTTGAAAATGCTCGATTGGAGCTTTGTGGGCGCTTCGAATCTGATGCGACCTTTGATGAGGAAGAAAGCGATCGATCTCGATGCGCGAAACGCCGAACGGGCAGGCTCTCTGTCATTCATCGCGCGAAAGCCCGGGACCGCTTGAGCCGATTCGTTCGGGCCATGAGGTGATGCGACCACTCTTTCTCGCAACCGTGAAAGCCGATAAAAGAAACTCCCACACCAAGACCTGGCCGGCTGGTCGACACCGGAACGCTGTGGAATCTCCTGGCAAGGCAGCGAAGGATCTCGAACTCCAGATGGCCCCCCAAACTCTTGGCGAAACTCTTGGCGAACTCGACCGGTTTTTCGATTTCGGACGGCTGAGAGGATGACAGGGGCCGAGGGCGGCACCGCGACCGCTGAAGAGGAAAACTCGGACCGAGGGGAGTCGCCAAAACGGGAACTCCGTGCCCGGGCTAGCCAAGGCGCGATCTTCAGCCTGGTCGGCCAAGGCGGTGCACAAGTTTTACGGCTGATCGGCAATCTGGTTCTGGCCAGGATGCTCTTCCCAGAAGCCTTCGGCCTGATGGCGATCGTGTATTTGATCGTTTTCGCCCTCGAACAATTCTCGAATATCGGAATTCCGGCGGCCATCCTTCGCTATGAGCGCGGGGAGGAACGGGCGTTCCTGAATACGGCCTGGACCATCCAGATCCTACGCGGATTCGTACTCTGGTCGATCGGCCTGGCCATGACCCCGGTCGTCGCCAGTTTCTACGACCAACCGCAACTTCGTGAGATCATGCCGGTGGCCACTTTCGCGGCCGTCGTGATGGGTTTTCAGTCGACGAATTTCCTGGTCTTGACTCGCAGGCTCCAGCTCGGGCGGCGAATCGCCATTGAACTCATCGGGCGCACCTGCTCGATCGCAACCATGTTCGCAATCGCCTGGGTCGATCCAACGGTCTGGGCGCTAGTTCTTGGCGGCCTCGCGAATGTGGTCGTGATCACGATTCTGAGTCACGTCTGGATTCCCGGTCCACGAAACCGCTTCGCCTGGGACAAGCAGACGGTCAACGAGATCTTCCTCTTGGGGAAATGGATCTTTGCTTCGAGTGGACTTTCCTTCATGCTCGCGCAAATGGATGTTGCGCTGCTAGGCCGCTTGGTTCCGGCGGCCGTCCTCGGCGTATACAGCATGGGCATCATCATCCCCATGCTTCTTCGCGATGTCACCTTCACGATCTTGAACTCGGTGGTCGCACCGATCGTGGCCGAGTCGAATCGAGAGGGTCCAGAAATCCTGCGCAAGCGCTATGCGGCGATCCGTCGCTTGACGCTGCCAGCTGTCCTGCTCATGGGTCTCGGAGCCATGATCGTGTCGCCGGCCTTCTTCGAATATCTATACGACGAACGTTATTGGGATGCCCGATGGATTGCACAGCTTGCCCTGATCCGGTTCTGGTTCGCCTATCTTCAAGTTTCCGCCTGCATCAGTTTGCTTTCCGTCGGAGATAGTCGCACCTGGGCGGTCTCGAATGTCCTCGGCCTGATTGGCGTTACGACCGGATGCCTTGTCGGGTTCGAACTCGGCGAGCTGCGAGGACTACTCATCGGAATGGGTATCGGAAGCACGGTAAGCTTCATCGTACCCGCGATTCGCTTGGCTAGAATGGGCATCGCGACGCCGGGGCCAGAGATTCGATACTCGTTGCTTGGTGCCGCGCTGGCGGGAATGACGGTTTTCGTCGTCGATCAATCTGCAGATTGGGTTGCGATCTCCGACTCACTTCGCTTCCTGTTCGTCGGCGGGGTCGTGCTCGCACCGTTTGGACTTTGGACGTTGTCCCGGGTGCTGCGCGAGTTGAAACTGCGTTGAGGACTACAGCCGTTGTCTGATCTAGAACAGAAGAGCACAAGCGAGGACCCCAATCCGTGAACTCCATAGAGAATCCGATCTTTCTGGTCGCCTCAGTACGGTCCGGCACGACCCTGCTCAGCCTAATGCTTTCGCATCATCCGGAAATCGCGTTTCCCGGCGAATTCGAGCTCTGCGTCGAACTCATCGGACGCGACGGCGAACTGCCGGCGCTGCACACCTACCACGACTGGCTACGCGTCAACCGGCACTTCCTCTGGCACCAGCTCGAGATCGACCCGTCACTCGAATATCGCTCCCTCGTGAGGAGCTTTCTCGAACAGATGAAGCAAGAGGCAAGTGGAGCGGCGAAGACGATGGTTGGCGCTTCGGTGCACCACGGCTTCGAACATCTGCCGAGCTTATGGCCCGACGCGCGATACATTCACTTGTTGCGTGATCCGCGCGATGTAGGGGCCTCGATCGTGGTGGAAGGCTGGGCGGGAAACCATTTTACCGGCGCTCGAAAATGGCGTGAGACCGAGGAGGCGTGGGGCCGGTTGCAGGCCAAGATCTCGCCCGAAAGCTGGATCGAGACATCGTTCGAAGACCTGGCCAGTGAGCCAGGACAGACGCTCTCCCGTTTATGCGATTTTATCGGCGTTCCTTTCAGCCAGGAAATGTTGAACTACCCGACGGATACGACCTATGGCGAGGTCGACGGCAACGTCCGAGCGCGCTGGCGGAGAAAGCAGACAGCGCACGAAATTCAGCTTGGCGAAGCCGGTGCCGGAGAAATGTTGACGCGGCGAGGCTACGAATGGAGTGGCCAACCCCGTCTTTCGGTCGGCCCCGTCAAGAACCGATTGCTCGAGCTTCATTGTCGGCTCGTGCGACTCGGCTGGCGTCTCAAGCGCTACGGAATCAGGTTCTGGATTGAACGGCGACTGGCCCAGGCATTTGGGAACAAGACATGGCAGGATCGCCTCGAGCTACGCGAGCACGAGATTACGAACCGTCATTTGAAATAGGTCGATCCATTCGCTCGCATCGCGTGGGAAACGACCACGGCTTCGCTCCGACTAGCGCCCGGACAGGCGCTTCAATAGATTCTTTAGTCGCCCTTTCAGTCCACCCGGCCCCTCTCTGTAGATTTCACTTTGCAGGAAAATTTCTCCGGTGGGACCGCCGGCGGGAAGACTGGCCACGGTCCGTGCGTGGGGATAGGCCGCGTCGGGATGCTCTCCGATATCGCTCATTCCGGTCTTGAATTGGCCCGCCAGCAGCTCGTTGACCAGCACATCCGGGTATCGCTCACGGTCGATTTCGGTGACGATGGATTTCGTCAGGACCGATACCGCGGCCTTCGAAACAGAATAGGCCGAGGCTGTCGGGATCGGACCCTTCCAGGCGAACGACCCCATGTTGATGATGCGACCGTGACCCCGCTCGAGCATCCCGGGAAGCGCCCTGCGGCAGCAAAGGGCCATCCCGAAGACGTTGGTCTCGAAAGCTTCGACCCATTCAGCATGGCTGGCTTCGAGAAAATTCCGATGCGGGTAGACGGCCGCGTTGTTGACCAGCACGTCCACAGAGTTCTTGTCACGGCTTGCTTCTGCGAAGAGTCTGTCGACATCCGTCTCGCGGGCGACGTCGCCGACGACGAAGCGCATTTTACCCGAGCAGTGACCGGCCGTTTCTTCGAGCGTGTCTTGAGTTCGCCCGAGACCAACGACCTCGGCACCGTCGTTGCAAAATCCGATGGCAAGGCTGCGGCCCACCCCTGAACCCGCACCTGTGATCACGACTGTCTTGTTTTCGAATAGCAAGTTCAACTCCCCTGTTCGTTCGTTCTAGAAGACGACTGTGGCGACGACTGGGCACTCGAGGTCCCGAGACGTTCGTCGATCACCCCGGCGACACGGAGTGCGTTGGCGGCGATCGTCAGACCCGGATTCGTGCCGCTGCTCGAAGGGAAGAAGGAGGCATCTACGACATAGAGGTTCTCGACGTCGTGGGCGCGATTGCTGGAATCCAGCACGCTGGTCTCAGGATCATCGCCGAAGCGACAGGTTCCACACGAGTGGCCAAAGTTGAGATTCATCGGCCGGGTCAATACAGCCACCCGTCTTCGCCCGAGCTTGCCAATCAGGCTTCGCCGAAAGAGTTCGTTTCGCTCCCTCAACTCGTCCGTGTATTGGTAGTCGAAGCGCATCCCGTTCTTCGCGTTCTCATCGTGCACTACGCGATTGTGCAGGTACGGGAGATCTTCGATGATCGACGCGAACACAACCGCATTGCGGTAGTAGAAGGCACCGATCCGTGCTGCGATTCTCAACAGTTTTGGATGAGCGAGCGACCGCAACCAGGCCGGTCCCTTGTCGAGGCTGGTCCGAAGATGGGCGAGTACGGAGCCCGTGTTGATCTCGATGCCGAAGGATTGAAAGGTTCCGAGTTTGCGACCTTCGGAGAAGTAGAAATCGTTCATGGACAACGATTTATTGAACCCGGCACCCGAGCACCGCTTGTCTGGGTTCACGGCGATCATGTCGCCCGCATGAACCATCAGGTTTCGGCCAACCAAGCCGGTCCGGTTTGCGAGACCTTCGGGCCAATCGCCACTCTTCGATTTCAAGAGCAGGACCGGCGTCATCAATGCGCCGGCCGCCAGGATCACGACCCGGCTTCGCAACTTCAGCTGCCGACCCTGCCAGGAACACTCGACCTCCCGAACACTCGAACCATCCGCTCCGAGTCGGGTGACCTCACATTCGGACAGGAGTCGAGCTCCAAATTGCTCGACGGCCGGAAGCAGACAGATTCGGCCCGAATCGCTCTTGCATGCACGCACGCAGAGTTGCCCCCCACAGCCCTCACAGCCGTCTACGAATCGGCAACCCGTGTGACTCCGATACGGGTGCAGGCCTTTGCGCAGGAAGAGTTCATTAACATCCTGGTCCCGCGCATTCAGCGGGGGCGGTGATGGAAGGGAGTCGCCGTCGCTCGGGTGGAGGGGATCAGCGGTCCCATGAACGTTGAAGAGTTCTTCGGCGCGCTCATAGAAGCCCTCGAACTCGTCCCAGGCGATGGGCCAGGCCTCGGGAAGTGTCGAGTCCGCGACCTCGGGAAAATTCTCCTTCGGTCGAAAGTCGCTCGGATGGAAACGCTCGAGGGTCGCGCCGTAGAGCACCGTCGAGCCGCCGGTTCCACAGCCTAGCGGAGCGAAGAAGTCGACCTCGCCAATGCCGATCACACCCCGGATCGGCGATGCACGCCGCCGGCTCGCGACGCCCTGGCCAATGCTCGTCTGACCCTGGATCGAAAGCGGCCAGTAGCCACGACGCAGGCGCTCCTCGGGTGCCTCGCTCATATCCCCGAGCTCGCCCTGTAACACGTCGCTCTCGCGTTGGAGAAAACGACCCTTCTCCAGGAAGAGCACCCTGTGACCACGACGAGCGAGTTCAAAGCCGGTCGTTGCGCCGCCCATTCCGGTGCCGATGACGATCGCATCCCACTCGATGGACTCAGGATCTTCTGAGGAAGTTTCTTGCTTGTGACTCTTCATCGTTCAGCCGCACGGTCGATCCCGGTCGTGCCCGGGAGATTCATGTCGAGGAGTTCGTTACGAATCAAGAATTCGGCCACGATTTCACCCGCCACGTCCTGGCCCTGGTCGTTCCAGTGATCGTCGAATCCTTGAAAATAGACAAGCTCAGAACCCAGCTCGCTGAAGGGCGAAAAGAGATCGACGACGGGTAGATCGCGACGAGCGGCGATCTCTTCCAGAATCTGAACCAAGCCTCCTGGCGTGTAGTCGGGAAAGCGATGCGAATCGATCTCCCCTGTGTCATGTCCTCCCACATCGATCGGATGAGGAATTGGGAGTAGCACCATCGGGATGGAGAGGCTCGATGTGGCGGCCTGCATTCGACCGATGACCGCTTCCATCATGCGCGCCTTGTAGAGCGCTGAATCACTCTCGGGCGTCAGGCTCACATCGGCATCGTAGGTGTCCCAGGCGAGTTCGTGAACCACGTTGTTGCGCTGGAGGACAAATTCTTCGTACTCCAGGACATGCTGCTCACGAAAGAAATTCAGTCTCTCGCGGCCGTCCATCTGATCCACCTTGGACGACGGCGCGTCGCGGAAGCCGAGACGCACGGCGAGCGTGTGAACGGCTTCGCGCAGCATTCGCTTCAGCAACAACTCCCTGCTGCTGACTTGCATCGTGCGGCGTTGCTCCGGGTCGATCGTGAAATCGTTGTCGTGGAGCGCGCCTGCGTCGTCGATTCGAAAGAGTTTGTTGCGAACCATATCTCCGTAATCGTTGCCCGTGAAAACCGCCACCACGACGAGATCCGGCGCGAGGTCTTCGAGTTCGCCTTCCATCTTGCGCAGCGCCTGGTCTACGCCATAGCCGGCTACGCCCGCGTTCACGACCTCGACGTCGAAGCCGAGCCGAGTGGAGAGATGATCTTCGAGCCGCTCGGTGAAGGTGTATTCGAGAAAAGAGAACTCCCCCTGAATAAATGAGTCGCCATACACCACGATCCGCAGGCGCGGATCCGATTCCAACTCCTCGCCCCGGTAGCCCTCTGAATTCACGCGGTAGAGAATTCGGTCGCCACCGTTGACTGCAGCGCGGCGGAATTCCCGGACCGAGTTTGGGACGAGTTGGTATAGCGATGTCTCGTCTAGTTGAAACGGTCGTTGGTAGCGCGCAGAATACAAGACGCGAACGCCGATCTCGCCAATGACCAACACGAATCCGACCGAGAGCACCAAAGCCAGGACGCGCGCGTTGACGGCCAACGACACAAAACTCGAACCGAGAACCAGGAGTCCAATTCCCATCAGCGCGGCTTGCGAAAAGCCGAAGCCCGGACCGCCGCCAATCCAAGGATCATCGGCAAGGGCCCACAGGATCAGAAGGACCCCGACGCCTCTCGAGACTCCGCGCAGGACCCCGCCCAGTCGAGATTCGGCTCCCTCACTCAAGATCGGAATCTCCTCATACGGGATGAGCTGGCAGCGACGAACCTATCACGACCACTTGACGAGCGCCTCCGAATCGCATTTTCAAGGGACCTGGACATCTGTCGATGAGCGTGGCGAAAAGGCAACTTGCGGTTCCATCCTTTGACTCTGATCGGCCCGCTGCAGGGCCCACTTGATGCACTCGATAAGATGTCGATCGCAGCCACAAATCCGGACTGTCGCCCCACTTCGTTCGAGAAAACCCGTCTTCGGCGATTCAAAGTTGGTTGGAAGTTGGACTCGGCTGGCGAAACTCGAGCGCGCCCTGCTCTGGTCGCCCACCCGCCCCGATGAGGCCGGCCGAATACTCGTGGTCGATGGCGACGCTGAGCCCCTCGGCTTCAGTCGCGACTGAACTCCGCGTAGATTCGGTCCCGATGACGATCCATCGTGCGTCGCTTGCCGGTCAACAGACTTTGCAATTCGTACCGTCGGAAGAATTTTCGGTAGGCCGGATTCTCGTAGCGTGAGTGACCCGCAAACATCGCCTTGGTGTAACCCCAGGCGATACCTGCCCCCGACATGAAGAGAGGCCGCTCAAAGAGTCGATAGCAGGCAACCGCGAGCACGTAGTACCAGGCTGAGCCCATGAAGTACTTGCCCCGCCCCCACCGCACGCGCCCCACCCAGAGACTCTGCTGACTACTGCCCATCTGACGCAGGTGGATGACTCGCAGCTCCGGCTCGTCGCGCGATTCCGCGAGCCAGCCCTTCATGCGACAAAGATGCCCGTCGATGCCATCCCAACTGACCTCGCGGACAAAGCCTCCGATTTCCTTGAAACAGGCGACGCGGTAGAACTTGGTCGGCCCGACCGCATTCTCGTCGCCAGTTCGCTCCTGCTCCAACTCTCCGCTGGGAAGACGCAGGTGGAGCTTGCCGGAGATATTTCCCTGATAGGGGTCCGCCTCCATGATCTCCATCAATCGCTCGAAATAACGCGGTGGAACCTCGAGATCGGCGTCGTATTTACAGACATAGTCGACACGATCGAGATCGACGTGGGAGAGTCCGTCGTAGAACGCTTCGACGACGCCGGGCCCGACACTGCGCTGGCCTCGGTCTTTGCGTCGGACGACCTTGATATAGTCGAATTTCGCCTCGTACTCGGCGAGGATGTCTGGCGTTTCGTCGGTCGAGCCGTCGTCCACGATGATCCAGAGATGCGGCGGCACCGTCTGCTTCGTCGTCGTTTCGAGCGTCGACCGGACATATTCGCCTTCGTTTCGACAGGGCGTAATCAGGCAGTAGCGCCGGTTCTCAGTAGGTTCAGAGGCCAATGTCATATTCTCGACTCCACCACATGAGCACGAAGAGTGCCCAGATTCGCGACCAATAGATTCCGGGTCGGCCGTCGCAAAACGCCGCCCATAGATTGCCGACCTCGACCGGATTGAGACCTACCCGCTCGCACAAATCGGCATCGAGCAACGTCTCACCGACCTGTGTTCGCAGTCGGTTGCGACACCAGACATCGAAGGGCAACTCGAAGCCCGCCTTCGGCCGGTCGAAAATCTTCGGATCGATACCCGCGGTGCCCAACTGTCGAAGCAGGGCCTTCTTTCCGATCGGCTGAAAGCGCCGCGCCTCGGGCAGTGCCGCGACGGCCTCGATCAGGCGATGGTCGACGAAGGGGACACGTACTTCGAGAGAGACGGCCATACTCGCGGCGTCGGTGTCTCGCAGAAGCCTCTCGCCGAGGAAGAGTGTCAATTCGAGTTGGCTGACGCCATGCAGGTCCGGCGAGCCCCTGACCTGCTCGGCCAGCTCCGCCGCACGAACCGAAGGGAGTCCGGCGATCATTCCGGTGTCGTCGCCATGCGCGATCAACGCGTCGAGAAATCTCTTCGTGAAGAGCGCAGAGGAAGTTTGGTAGAGAGCGAGCAGGCTGCCATCGGAGCTGATCAGGTCCCGCAACTTGCCCCAACGAGTCTGGGGCGGGACGCTGCCTCCGCGACCCGAGAAGCCCCACGAGAAGGCGTCGCCGGCGCCCTCGCGAAGGCGTTGGGGAACGAAACCAAAGGTCCGCAGAATCCGGCGCGCGCGCGGAAGATCACGAAAACTCTGGTATCCGCCGAAGAGCTCGTCGCCGCCCGTACCAGCAAGCGCCACAGTCAGTCCGGCTTCTCGAACGGACCGACTCACAAAATACGTATTCACGGCGTCGAAAGTTGGTTGATCGAGGCTGGCCAACGCATCGGGCAGGCCGTCGATGAAATTCGCCTCGGAGAGCGTGACCTCTCTATGGTCGCTGCGGATTTCGCGGGCCACCGCAGCGGCGTGCACCGACTCGTCATAGCGAGCCTCATCGAAGCGAATGTTGAAGGTCGTGATCGGGGAGTCGGACGAGGATTGCGCGAGCGCAGCCACGGCACTCGAATCGATTCCCCCTGACAGGAAGATGCCGAGAGGGACGTCCGAAACGAGTCGTTGTGCGACCGCAGACTCCAAGCGTGCGCAGACTTCTTCAACCGCCGCTTCGGTCTCGAGGGAACCCGAAGCGTCCTCCGGAAGCGACCAATACCGCCGAAGCTTTTCGACACGGCCATCGAGCCCGACCCGCATCACGCTTCCCGCCGGCAGCTGCTGAATCCCTGCGACGATCGTGTTTGGACCGACGACGAATCCGTTTTGAACGAAGGTCCGGAACGCGACGGGATCGAGGCGCCTTTCGATGCGTCCAGTCGCGAGCAGCGCCCGAAGCTCCGAGGCAAAAAGGAAGCTCTCGGTTCCGCTGCTTTCGCCCGTATCGGCAAAAGCATAGTAGGCCGGTTTGATTCCCATTCGGTCTCGCGCCAGGAAGATGGCTTTTCGCCGTGGATCCCATAGGGCGAAGGCGAACATTCCCTCCAGGCGTTCGAGACAATCCTCGCCCCACTCGATCCAGGCCCGGAGCAGGACCTCCGTGTCGCAGCGCGATGCGAATTGGTGCCCGACCGCCTCGAGTTCCTCGCGTAGGGATAGAAAGTTGTAGATTTCGCCGTTGTACGAGATCGTGCAACCGGTCTCGGAATCGACCATCGGCTGGTGGCCCAGCGGTGAGAGGTCCACGATCGAGAGACGTCGGTGACCTAATACGCACCCCATGCCACCCGCGAAGGTTCCGCTGTCCCAGACGCCGACGTCATCAGGACCGCGATGAATCTGCGCGTCATTCATTGCCCGGACGGATTTTTCGAGCCCAGAATCGAACTTTCCGATCGCGCCGGCAATGCCGCACATATCAGGCCAAGCCTTTCGACGCGAGTCTCTGAACGGGAGGCGCCTTGCCCCGCTCTTCGGTCGTAGCGCTCGCCTCGATCACTGGGCATCCCCATCGGAGGCGACCGGCTGCTTGTACTCGATCAGCTCGCTCCGTCTTCCCGTCAAGCGCCCACGCCAATAGCGAATCTGTCCCTGGACGTTAGGCAGCTTGCCCAATACGCACGACAGCGCATAGATCCACTGGTCTCGATTCGAGAAGCGCGGCTTCGGTCGCCGGAGGGCGATTCGCGTGATCTGGGCGAGATAGATGGCAGGCAAGAGCAAGGCGAGCATGAACTGATGAAAGAAGACGCTGAGCAGGATCAGGGTCGGCAGCGCGAAGCCCCAGAACCAGGTACTCGAGACCTCGTGGCCGGGGCGCTCACCATTTTCGGCCGATAGGCGCGCAGCACTCTCGGCATTGGCATACCCGGCTCGCACGCTTCGCATCCACCATTGAGAGAAGGACTCGATTCGCGCGTCGTGAAGCGTCATTGGAGCATCGATGCGCAACACGCGGCCGCCCGCAGCACGAAGGCGCGCGCACAATTCGGGTTCTTCGCCTGCGATCAGGTCGGGCCGAAAGCCTTCGACCTCTCGAAAGCACATGGCTCGAATCAGCGAATCGCCTCCGCATTCGCTGGCCTCGCCAATGGGCGTATCCCATTCCATATCACAAAGGAGGTTGTAGACGGACGCTCCAGGAAAGCGCTCCGAGCGTCGTCCACACACGACGGCAGCTTCGGGCCGCTCGCGCATCACGTCCTGTGCGGCCGCACCCCAGCCCGAGTCGAGTTCACAATCTCCATCGACGAATTGGACAAAAGCGAGGTCATCGGCGGTGGCGTCCAGAGCTTCGAATCCTGCGTTCCGTGCTCGGGCAGCCGTAAAGGGAATGTTCGTGTCGAGTTCAACGACGTCCACGCCCATCGCCCTCGCCATCGAGATGCTTCCGTCCGATGAACCGGAGTCGACATAGACGACGTGCCGAGCCTGGGGGACTGCCGAAGCGAGGCAGGCTCGCAATCGCTCTCCCTCGTTGCGACCTATCGCGACGATCCCGGTCCATTCCGTGCCAGCCACGATGCGTTGAATCTCCGTCAATCGGTGCGCGAAACGCGCAGGACTGCGCATGATTTGCCTGTGAACGCGTCAGGGTACAGGCAATCCCCTGGAGCCACACTCGAATCGGGGGCTCCTGTTCGAGCGCACCAATGGCGTTGCGTGGATACCACGCCTGTGGCCCCTCAGGTTGAATCGGTCGCACCCGGAACGACTTGAGTACGGATGCACTTGGCTCGGCCCACAGAGCGACAAAGCGCCCGTTAGTGGTCGGAGCGCGTAGGCGCCGGTGCTCGATCTGGACTCGATCCGGTACCGAGTTCGTGCATCGAAACGATGCGTACGTTTGGATCGTTGCTTAGGCGCTCTGCGAACGCCCGTAGGGCTTGCTGCTTTTCGGATGTTTCACAGGCCTGGTGATGCAACATGATGCCAACCGCCGGCAATCGCGTTCGAAGGAATTCGAACTCCCGCCATAGCAGGTCGGCCGACTTGTCGACCCTGTGGCCCGATCGGTCTTGCGCTTCGTGGACATCGATCGAAACGGAGACCTCGCGCAAACGTGGATCGGGCGTCTGGCGAAGGTGGTATGAGACGCGCTTGCCAAATAACTCCACCCTTCCCAGCGCGTGGCCCAGGCGGTAAAAGGCACGTGAGGCCCAATCCGCACGAACACCGGCCGAGAGCGTGTCGAATCCAAGATCGCCGAGTGCGTGCAATGTGGCCGCGTCGTATTTGTGGCAGGGCGGCGTGAAGAGATCGGCTGAGAAGCTTTCGGCGAGCGCCTGAAGAAGCCCCTCGCGGCCTTCGGAGATGTCCCGAAGTTGATCGGCAAAGGGCCGGCCACCCGCAAACTCTGTGGCGACACGCTGGCCGCCCAATTCCTGCGAGTGACGGAGTCCGTGTTGATTCAGGAAGACGAGATCGCGGTGGGCGGACTGAATCTGTCGCAGCACCCCCGCCGAACGCTTGTCGAGGTATTCCGGGACAACCTGGTAATGACAGGGGATAGACAGCTCAAGCAAGGTATCTATCAGGATCCGAAGCGGCGTCGTCATCTCGCCCGCATCGTCGTCCCTGAAGAACACGACAGTCTCGGCCATGGTCGTCAGTCGTCGTCCTTTCGATTCGCAGGGATTGCGAGGGGCGGCGGGATGCTGGTCGCCGAGGGTCCGAATTGATCTTCTTCGAGCCCATTCGAAGTGAACTTTAGCCTGTCTTCTCCCGGACCGGCGATCGGAAAACCACCCGGCACTCCGGGCCCGACGAATCGAAGCCACGGTCGCGTATACTCGGTCGCTGTACGAAGTTCCACTTCATACAGTACCGGGCGCGGACGATCATCATCAACGAATGTGCGGGTCGCGCGCAGAGGTTTCGGCACGCGAGCGTGGTCCAACCCGTCAAAATCGAGGAGCACGGCAGCAGGATGGCAATCAAGATCGTTCCGTACACCCAAGACGAGGTCCCGGGCGTCGTTGCCTTCAACGCGCGCATGCTGGAAGGCAAGACAGGATGGGGTTGGTACGAGAATCCCGAAGACGATTGGCTGCCGACCAAGAGCGAAGGCCGCATTTGGCGCGAGCACTACCTGGCCATCGAAGACGAGCAGCAAGTACGAGGTGCTTATGCGCTCAAACCTCAGCAATGGTTCATCCGCGGAGAGTCGATGATCGTTGCGGATTGGCAGGGTCCGGTGTCGGAGGGCCTCCTGAGTCGGCGATATGCTGCACTCGGATTGCGCATGATTCGCGACATGCTGAAGCGCTATCCACTTCTCTATAGCTGGGGACATGGTGGCAAGGAAACCGCGATGCTTCAGCTTCTGGTCTCGTTGAAGTGGTTGATCCACGACACGCCATTTTGTCTCAAGGTGTTGCATCCGTTCCGCTTCCTGCGCCGCAATCGTTACCTCAGAGCACAGTTGCGCAACCGGCTCGCACTCGACCTGCTGGCCTTCAGCGGGTTGGGCTGGATCGGTTTCAAAGTCCTCCACTGGCTGCTTTCTCTACGCGGTGGACGTCAGGGCAATATCGAGCTGGAAGAAGTATCGGAATTCGGAGACTGGGCCGATGATCTTTGGGATCGTTGTCGGAGCGCCTATCAGGCGCTTGGGCTGCGCGACGCTGAGACCATGAATGCCGTGGTCGCCAAGGGGCGCTGGCCTCACGGGATACGACTGCGCGTCCGACGTGATGGTCAAGACATCGGATGGGCCGTCGTGCTCGACAACCAACTCGAGAACGACGCCCGCTTCGGAAGCCTGCGCGTGGGTTGCGTGGCGGATTGTCTCGCAATGCCGGAAGACGCAGACGCCGTCATTGCCGCAGCGACCCGCTTCTTGTCGAATGCCGGCGTCGACATGATCGGTTCGAATCAAGCTCATCCAGCATGGATCGAGGCCTTCGCGCGTGCGGGCTTCTTGATCTTGGAAAGTAGGCGAACGTTCGCGGTCTCTCCCGCTTTCCAAGACGCGTTGTCACCCTTCGAAGACACCCGCGGCGGGCTTCATCTCACCAACATGGACGGCCATGGACCACACGGATTCTGAACGAGGCATTGCGCCATGATCTGGGCGGCGAAGGGGCTCGCGACGGGTTGAAGTGCCGATCGTCTGCCGCTGCTTGTCGAAGGCGCTTTCTTCGCAGGCGGCCCTCAGGCGAGGGAGACGAATTCCCGAAGAGGAGTCAGTGCGCTGATTCTTGAATTTGCATCGTCAGACGACACTCTTTTGGTGGATCAAGGCACTCTAATAGCGACAGGCCGATGGCTCGCGAGGGAGATTCGTCGCGAATATCCCTGATCGCCGTCGGGCGACCACGAAGCTTGGCTGATCCAGGGCTACAATCATTGCGTCAATCGAGGAATCACTGACCATGGCCAACTCAACAGAACTTGCCCCTCGCCTCTCCGACGCCTCGGTCCGAAAGATCTGGGACGTCTATTCCGCCTTCGATTGGCCGGAATCCCTCGATCCGGAAGCCGAGTGGTACATGTCGCCAGAGCTGATTTCGATCTACGGGACCGAAGTCTACGAAGCGCTCAGCGAAACCCAGCAGAAACGTCTGAGTTTCTACGAAGTCGCGAATCTCTTCAGTTTCGTGCTCTACGGGGAACGTCCGCTCATCTCCGGCCTGATGAATCGGATGTACCGAAAGAACACCCACGGCGTCGTCACCGAATACCTTCATCATTTCGTTGATGAAGAGAATAAACACATGATCATGTTCGGAATGTTCTGCAACCGTTATGCAGGCCGAATCTATCCTGAGAAGAAGGTGGTCTTGCCGCGCGAGTACGCGAAGGGCGAAGAGGATGTCGCGTTCTTCTGCAAGGTCTTGATCGTCGAGGAGCTCGGGGATTTCTACAACCTCAAAATGATGAGCGACACCACGATCAACCCGCTCGTTGCGCGAATCAACAAAGTCCACCATATCGATGAGGCGCGGCATCTCAGCTTCGGTCGGGAATTCTTGAGGGAACTCGCGGAAGAGTCGCTCGAGGGCTGGAGCGAGCAGGAAACGGTTTCGTTTCAAACCTGGCTCGCCAACTATCTCGCGTCTTGTTGGGGGGACTTCTACAATCCGGCGGTCTACAAGGACGCTGGACTCGAAGATGGGTACGGGGTCCGCAAGATGGCACTGGACCATACGGTGTGCGCGGAGTTCCGAGAACGAGCCTCGGAAAAGCTCGTCGACTACTTTCTCGAAGTGGGATTGTTGACGAAGAGGCCGATACTGTGACGAGCTTGATGAATGGGATGACGGGCCAGCAATGATGGACGGGAAAACAATCCGAGAAGAGCTGCGAGCATGGATCCTGGACCGCTCCGGGGCTGGCGACGACCGACTCTCCCAAGACGATATGCCGATATTGGACGAAGGCTTGTTGTCGTCGCTCGACGTCGTCGAGTTCATTCTCTTCATCGAGAGCCTGCGCGAAGAAGAGGTCGAGATCGATGATATCGAGCCCGAAGTCTTCTCGAATATCAATACACTCGTCGAAGCCTTCTTTCCCGACGCCCAGGACGGCGTTTCTCTGTAGCCATAGCTGGGTCTAAACGCATGTCCCCCGAGTCTTCACGCACACTTCGCTCCGGTTTTCTGCGCGCCTGCGAACTCCACCCCGAGCGTATCGCCCTCGAGGTCGCGGGAGAGGTGCTGAGCTACGTCGAATTGAAACATCGGGCAGCGCGACTGGCCGCGACCCTGATCGCCTACGAGGATCGGGCAAGCCTGGATGGCAATCAAGCATCCCACGCGTTGACGGCCGTCCTGGGTCATCGATCGAGCACGACTTTTTCGGGCATTCTGGCCGCTCTGCTTCGCGGCGACGGCTATGTCCCGTTGAATCCAGGTTTTCCAGCGGAACGTACGCGCAGCATGCTCGAGCGATCTGGCTGCCGATCGGTCATTGTCGACGGGCAAGCGGAAAAACAGCTTGCCTCCATTCTCGACGGGATCAAGACCCCGCTACGGGTGATCCTGCCAGAGCGGACGGACGTCGAAGATCTAAGAAATGCCTTCCCCATCCATCAGTTTCTCAGCGAAGACGATCTCAGGCCCGCAGCGGAGTGGTCACCCTCCCCCGTCGATCCCGATGCAATCGCCTATCTCCTCTTTACGTCGGGCAGTACCGGAATTCCGAAGGGCGTGATGGTCGCCCATCGCAATGTCGTGGCCTTTCTCGATGTCATGGCGGAACGCTACGGGATCACACCAGAGGATCGGTTCTCTCAGACTTTCGAGCTGACCTTCGATCTCTCCGTCTTCGATCTCTTCCTGGCTTGGGAACGCGGTGCGCGGGTCTGTATTCCGACCCAGGCGCAGAAGATGCTGCCGGCCAAATACATTCAGGACAAAGAAATTACGGTCTGGTTCTCGGTTCCATCGACCGGCGTACTGATGAGCAAGCTGCGAATGCTGAAGCCGGACGCCTATCCACGGCTTCGCTGGAGCCTCTTTTGTGGCGAAGCGCTGCCCGTCGAGATCGTGGAGGCGTGGGCGCTCGCTGCGCCGGAATCGACGATCGAAAATCTCTATGGCCCGACGGAGCTCACGATTGCCTGCACCGCCTACCGATGGGATCCGGCCGCTTCCCGAGACGAATGTGAGCTCGGTCTGGTCCCGATTGGTGAGCCCTATCCGAATATGGACGTCCTAGTGGTCAACGAGGAGCTGGCGGAAGTCGCCGAGGGTGAAGCCGGCGAGCTCCTGATGACGGGTGCGCAGCTCACACCGGGCTACTGGAATGACCCAGAACGCACTTCGGCCGCCTACCTGGTCCCTCCCGGCCGCGATCGAGTCTATTACCGTACCGGCGATCGAGTACGCCGCAGCAGTGGATCCACGCCTATGGTCTACCTCGGCCGGATGGACAACCAGATCAAGATTCAGGGCTATCGCGTCGAGCTCGGAGAGGTCGAGGCCGCGATCCGCACGGAAGCCGGCGTCGATATTGCGATCGCGGTCGGCTGGCCCGTCACGTCTGCGGGTGCGGATTCCGTCGTGGTCTTCATCTCGGATGATTCGGTGGATGCGGGCGAGCTCCAGAAACGCACCAAGGCGCGTCTGCCAAGCTACATGGCCCCTCGTGAGATTCGCCAAATTGCCAACTTCCCGCTCAACTCGAACGGCAAAGTTGATCGAAAGGTGCTGATCGAGATTCTCGACGCCGGCTAAACCAACTAAGCCAACTAAGCCAACTAAACCGGCCAAGCCCACTAAGCAGCGCGCACAGCAACAGCGCCCGCCACACCCTTCGCGTCACTCTTGACAAACACACACTCACAGCCCCATTCGCGACCGCTTCAGTGGCTGCTCGGGGGACGGGGGCAATGGTTTTCGAGTGGTCTAGTGCGCTCCGCGCGCAAAGACGACTGCCGGGAGCGTCTTGGCCAGAATTTGAACGTCGAGGGAAAGCGACCAGGCGTCGATGTACTCGAGATCGAGCTTTACCCATTCCTCGAAACCGATCTCGTTGCGGCCACTCACCTGCCAGATGCATGTGATGCCGGGTCGCATCGAGAGTCGACGCCGTTCCGAGATTTCGTAGTGAACGACTTCGTCCGGTACCGGCGGGCGTGGTCCGACCAGGCTCATCTGGCCCATCAGGACGTTCCAGAATTGAGGCAGCTCGTCGAGGCTATAGCGTCGCAGGATCGCGCCGACCTTCGTGATCCGTGGATCCCGCTCCATCTTGAATACGGGCCCATCCATTTCATTCAGCGCTTCGAGGGCGGCCTTCTGCGCCTCTGCATTCACGTCCATCGTGCGCAGCTTGTACATCGTAAAGGGACGCCCGTAGAGGCCGCAGCGGGACTGTCGGAAGAATACGGGGCCACGGTCCTCTAGCCAGATCGCGAGCGCTGCAAGTGCCATGACGGGCAGCGTTGCGACCAGCGCCGCCGAGGCCCCCACGACGTCCACCCCGCGCTTCACGCCCAACAGAAACGAGTTGTGATGAACCGCTGCGAACTCCAACGACGGCCGTGCACCGAAACGACCAATTTGCGGCGTCGGCAGATAGTCCCCGAAAAGGTCCGGAAGCAGGGTCAGGGGAACGCCGACACCACTGCAGGCCTTCAGTACGGGGGCGATCGACCCGAGCATCGACCGCGGGCAGGCGATCACGACGCGGTCCACGACGAGATCTCCGAGCACGTCACCCATCTGGTCGATGCGAAAAAGCTTGGCTGCGAAGAGGCTCGGATCGACCGGCGAATCGACGTCATCGACAAAGCCCAGGACGCGCAGCCCCCAACTCGAGTGGGCCTCGATGTTGCGATTGACCTGGGCCGCGCGTGCACCACTCCCCACAATCAACACGTTGCGCGTGTTCTTTCCGAAGCGTCGCGCGGTCCGCAGAACGCCGTAGAAAAAGAACCGCATGGCCGCGAGTGCGACGCCTTGAGCGACGGCGAGAACAAAGGGAAAACTACGACTGAGCGGCACGTTGGTGGCGAAGGCGACGGCGCCGAGGATGGTTGCCGTCACGATGCATGAGATGAAGAGTCGTCGAGAGACCTCCCACAGGCCCTGTGTCCGAGCGGAAGCGTAGACGTCGAGTTGCTGAAAGGTGAAGGGCCAGATCAGACATCCGGTCAGGGCAACGATCAGCACCCCCAGACCACCCTGAGCGAAGGGTTCGGCGAGTCCTCCGGCTGTTGGCCAATGCAGGAGCGCTAGACAGATCGCCGCGCTCAACACAACGTCGAGCAGCATCAAAAGTGAGGAGGTGACGTTTCCGTTGTCTCGCAGCATCCACTTGCCCTTCACGCGTTCACACGATTCGACGATCGGTACAGAGTTGCTTCAACCTCGGGTAAACACCTTACCCCGAGAGCTTGCTCTCCGTGGAGCGGTCTTTCGACCCCACCATGAAATGTGTGCCCGCTCACCCCCGAAAGGGTATGTGCAAGAATCTGAATTATACTCAGATCGTCACAATTCAGAGCATCTCTATCGACGATTTCGGCATGAAACCCAAATATTTACGGGCTTCCCCTCACGTTCTTTTCCGGTCATCTGTCGAAATCTGACTCCAAGGATTGTTGCGGCTTGGCTTCGTGGTGGATACCCCCTATTTGCGGGTGGTCACCCATAGGAGAAAAACCTTGCCCCGATTGGCACCGAGGATGGCACTCACCGGCTGAATCGGGCTGTTTTCGAGTCAGGCAGCGAGTTGGCGGGCACCGGCAATGCCCCAGCAGGCTTCCCTACCCGTGCCAGGCCCCATCAACTCGGTGCTCGCAGCGGCCGATGAGAGCGGCCACGTTGGCCCGAAGCATTCACCCCGGCTGCTAGCCTCGACGCCGGTGGGCCTGGGCCGGTAGAGCGGCCAGGGGGAAAATTGGGAGATCAGAAAATGACGCAAGAAACCTGGCTCGTAACAGGGGGAGCGGGCTTCATCGGCTCCAATTTCGTGCGCTGGGCCCTCGAACATCGACCCGAGGTCCGAATCGTCGTTCTGGACAAACTCACCTATGCCGGCAGCCTCGAGAACCTGCGCGACCTGCCCTCGCCCGAACGCTTTGAGTTCAAACGCGGCGATATCTCGCGAGCCGAAGACGTCCGCGATGTCTTCGAGAATTTTCGACCGGACAAGATCCTGAACTTTGCTGCAGAGTCCCACGTGGATCGTTCGATCGACGGTCCCCGTGCCTTCATCGATACCAACATCGGCGGCACCTTCGAACTACTCGAAGCCGCCCGTTGTCATTTTGCATTGCTCTCCGCAGGAGAAAAGGAGCGTTTCCGTTTTCTACATGTCTCAACGGATGAAGTCTACGGATCGCTCGGTGCAGAGGGTTACTTCACCGAAGAAACCGCCTATGCGCCCAACTCGCCCTACTCCGCATCGAAGGCCAGCGCCGATCTCCTCGTTCGTGCGTATCACCACACCTACGACCTGCCGACCATCACCACGAATTGCTCGAACAACTACGGACCGCTTCAATTCCCCGAAAAATTGATTCCGCTGATGGTTCTCAATGCGCTCGAGGGCAAGCCCCTTCCGATCTATGGCGACGGTGGAAATATTCGAGATTGGATCTTCGTCGAGGATCACTGTGCGGGCATCGTACGCGCACTGGAGTCCGGCCGGCCGGGTGAGCAATATGCCTTTGGCGGGAATTGTGAATTGTCGAACCTCGATGTGGTCGATGGAATCTGCGATGTACTCGAAGCCCTGCGGCCGGCGGGCGAAAACGAGGCGCTCAAGAGTCAGGGCGTCAGCGCCTATCATGAGCTCAAGAGCTTCGTCGAGGACCGACCGGGCCACGACCGTCGTTATGCCATCGATGCATCCAAGGCAAAACGGGAACTCGGCTGGACTCCGGAGTTCGATTTTGCCGAAGCCCTCGCGCGGACGATCGGGTGGTATCTGGAAAATGAGGCCTGGCGCGTCGCCATCCAGTCCGAAGGTGATTCGCGAAATCGACAAGGCCTGACTGCTCCGGGGGAGGCGGCTTCGGATAGCGCCACGACCAGCCACCAACCTCTTCAGGCAAATATTCACGAAATGGACGGCCAATCATGAAGGGCATTCTTCTTGCGGGTGGCTCGGGAACCCGACTCCTCCCGGCGACCGGTGCGGTCTCGAAACAGCTACTCCCGATCTACGACAAGCCGATGATCTACTATCCGCTCTCTTCCCTGATGCTGGCGGGCATCCGAGACATTCTCGTGATCTCGACGCCCCACGACACGCCGCTCTTCGAGCGACTCCTCGGCAACGGCGAGGACTTTGGTCTACGAATTCAATACCGCGTACAAGACAAACCTGAGGGCATCGCACAGGCCTTCTTGATCGCCGCGGATTGGATCGACGGCGATCCGGTCGCCCTCGCCCTCGGCGACAATATCTTCTACGGCCATGGCTTTCCGGACTCGATCCGACGGGCAGCCACCCTCGAGACGGGCGCGACCGTGATTGGCTACCACGTCCACGATCCGGAGCGGTACGGCGTGGTGAACTTCGACGACGCCGGTCGGATCTTGGCGATCGAAGAGAAGCCCGAGGAACCCAAATCCAACTACGCCGTGACCGGGCTCTATTTCTACGATGATCAAGTGGTCGACATCGCGCGTTCGATCAAGCCTTCCGCACGGGGTGAACTCGAGATTACCGATGTCAATCTGGCCTATCTCGAACGTGACCAGCTCCATGTCGAATTGCTCGGTCGGGGCATCGCCTGGCTCGACACCGGCACGCACGAATCACTCCTGCAAGCTTCCAACTTCATCCAGGCCGTGCAGGAGCGGCAGGGGTTGCGCGTCTCCTGTCTCGAGGAGATCAGTTGGCGCAATGGTTGGATCGACGACGAGCAACTGATCGCCCGTGCGAAAACGATGAAATCGAATCTCTACGGCGACTATTTGAGACAGATCCTCGAGGAAGCTCGGCGCTAGCTCGCGCCGTCGCTACTTCGCCGAGTCGCCAGCGGCCAGCGAGGACTGCCATCGCCAGGCATCTCGCATCGCCTCTTCGAGACTTCGCTCCGCCCTCCAGCCCAGTACGCGCTCTGCCTTCTCGACGCTGGCAAAGATCTGCTCGATGTCGCCGTCGCGCCGACTGCCGACGGAGGCTTCGACCGATTCCCCCGTCACCTGCTCGAACGCGGCAATCGCTTCACGCACAGACACGCCACGCCCCGTCCCGATATTCAGGGTTTCGAGCAGCGGTGCCTCGGGCTGTTGGGCCATCCAGGCAAGGCATTTCACGTGCGCTTCGGCCAGATCGAGCACGTGGATGTAGTCACGAATGCAGGTGCCATCCGGCGTCGACCAATCGCCTCCGAAGATCTGGACCGGCCCCCGGAGACCCGCCACGCTCTGCAAGATGATCGGCACCAGGTTCTGGGGATCTCCAAGCGGCAACTCGCCGATCCGCGCACTCGGGTGGGCACCGATCGGATTGAAATAGCGGAGACGGGTGGCGCGAAGAGGCGCACCCGAAGCCACGGTGTCTTGCAATATCTGCTCGCAAATCTTTTTGGTCGCGCCGTAGACCGAGGCCGCCTCAGCCGTTGGCGTCTCCTCTGTCACGGGAAGCTCCGCGACTTTTCCATAGACCGTACAGGAGGAAGAGAAAACGAGGTCGCGCACACCAAATTCGGCCATGACCTCGAGCATCGAAAGTAGCGAACCGACGTTATTCGCATAGTAGGCGACCGGCTTCTGCTGGGATTCGCCAACCGCCTTCAAGGCTGCAAAGTGGATCACGCCCGCAATCGGGCCCTCCTTCTCGAAAATCTGCGCGACCGCTTCGCGATCTCGGCAATCGACTTCATGACAGGGAATTTCTTCGTCACATAGCTCGCGAATCCGATCGACGACCAGAGGCTTTGAATTCGAAAAGTCATCGAGCAGAATCGGCTGGTAGCCCTTCGCAGCGAGATCGACGACGGTGTGTGAGCCGATATAGCCGGCCCCCCCGGTTACGATGATTTTGGGCTTCGCCACGCGTTTGCTCTCCCTTGGCGCCGAGCGGGATCAGGCATTCGTCAATGCTGAAGGTGATGAATCCCAAGTCGGCATCGCATTCATCGGCCCCTTTCGCAGAGGACTCAAGTGTTCTGGATCGTCATTCCACCATCGACCGGCAGCACAACTCCATTGAGGTAGGAGGATGCCGGAAGCGCGAGACTGAGTGTGGCGTGTGCCACTTCTTCCGGCTGTCCGTAGCGACGCAGCGGCACTCGACGACGGGCGAATTTCTTGCGCGCCTCTTCGGGAATCGCCTCGGTCATCCCTGTGACGATCGGTCCGGGGCAAATACAGTTGACCGTGACACCCTTGGCACCGAGCTCGACCGCCATTGAGCGCGTCAGCCCGACAACGCCATGTTTGGCCGCCGTATACGGGCTCGTACCAGCCGAGGCGCCGAGGCCTTCCGTCGAGGCGATATTGATGATCCGGCCCTCTCCGCGCCGCATCAGCTGGGGCAAGCAGGCGCGAACGAGGCGAACGTGGGCGGTCAACAGGACTTCGAGGGTGCGGTCCCAGGCCGCCTCATACTCCTCATCGGTCGACTGATCGAGCCCGACACCGATGGCGATCCCTGCGTTGTTGACCAGGATGTCGATCTCACCGAGCCTGGAAGCGATTTCACCAACGACCTCTCGAATCCGTTTCGGGTCGGAGACATCGAGGGTCCAACCAACGGATTGTCCGCCCGCCCCCCGGATCTCCTCGACGACCGCATCGACCGCGACCCGGTCGAGATCCGTGACAGCAACCAACGCGCCTTCGTCTGCAAAAAGATGCGCAGTGGCGCGTCCCAATCCGCTCGCTGCACCCGTGATCAGAACGACGCGATCTGCAACGGATCGGCTGAGTCGAGAAAGTCGCGGCATTGTTCAGGGTCACTCCCGGCCAACCCAAGTATTGCCTGGGTCAGGCCTGCGAGAGATTTGAAACTGGGGATCGAAGACTGGAATCGAATGGTCGGGCCGGCGGGACTTGAACCCGCGACCTCTTGACCCCCAGTCAAGCGCGCTACCAGACTGCGCTACGGCCCGACGAGAGGCCTAGGTTTAGCCCAGAGCCGAGGGGGAGTCGACGGGAATCGACCCGCGGTCCGTCTCGGAATCGAGCTAGGAATCGTCCTCGAATGGGCGGCCCATCCAGTCTTCGCGTTGTTGTTTGCGATCGAGGTCACCTGGCATGGCACCCTTCCCGCCGGCAAAAACGGATTGCGCGATCCGATGAACCATCTGGGGCACACCGCCAGAAAGGGCAAAAATCCGACGCGTCTTCTCCGCGTCGAGGCGCGCAATCTCGATCGGTGGTGCGCCCGCCCAGGTTAGACGGCCGGCGAGGTATTGCGCGGTTTCGCTCTCGCTCATGGGCGACCGCAGCCGATTCACGTGCGGTCGGAGCGAATCGAATCCGGCCAGGAGTCGACTTGCTTTCGCGTCCTCATTCATGGCCATGAGAATTCTCAACGTTGATCGTTCTCTGGGGAGTTGCTCAACGAAGGCTCGAAGCGTTTCCGTCGGCATCGAATCGGCATCATCGATGAGCAGGAAAAAAGGTTCGTTGCCGTTCGGCGCCAGATCGAGAATCGGGTCGAGCACGCGTTCGGGCTCGCCCCTCGCATCTCGAGTTCCTGAAACGGCTGTGCGCGGACGCCCCAGCAGCCCGTCAATCCAATCGACCAGCTCCACTGGAGGCAGCCCCGCGTACGGAAGATAGAGTGCCCTTCGGTCGCGACGGGTTTCGAAAACACGAAGTAGGAGGGTTTTGCCCAAGCCCGGTGGGCCGATGAGCGCGCCAACGGTCGAGCCCTCTGCGTCGTCGTTGGCCCAGACGTCCAAATCCGACAGGACGGATTCAGTCGCGTCCCTCGGAACATAGGACGAGGGGTCGGCGGTTTCAGCAAATGCGCTGCGACCGTAGTCCCAACCGGAGGGTCGTCGACGAGCAGGCGTTTCGATGGTCAAGCGCTTTCCTGGAGTACACCTCGCACGGCGATCAAATCATCTCGCATCTCGTCGATCGCAGCGCGAAATGCAACCCAATCGCCAGCGGCATCCTTGTCCCCGGGAAGATCGTCCTTCATAGGTTCACTCAAGAGGGCGAGCGCCCTTTCGACACCGAGTTCCTGGATGCGCTGCCTTGCACCGGCAATCGTGTATCGCTCTTCCCATAACAGGCGCTTCAGCAGGAGAACGAACTCGATGTCGCGCTTGCGATAGAGGCGCTGCTTCGATCTCGACTTGGGTGGCGCCATCCAGCGAAACTCTGTTTCCCAGTAGCGAAGGACGTGCGCCTTCACGCTGGTCAACTCGCTGACTTCGCCGATTCGGTAGTAGAGCTTGTCCGAGGCCTGCACCGCAATCTGCGTGTCGCGATCCGTTGTCGAGGCGCGCTTCGTGGTTGCGCCAACGGCTTGTGTGGCCGGCTTCGACTCGCGGCCTTCCCGCGTTTGCTTGGACGATCGCGGAGCCTTCGCAGCTTTTGGCATATTTCCCCCTGTGTCGAAGTCAGTGCGGCGCCTTGACGACGTCCTCGGGTCGACGATGCCACGACGCTGATCGTATTGCACGCAAACCTTCAGATGAAACGCCCCGCTGGCGAATCGACGGGCCCATCTTTTAGGAGGCGTGGACAACCCAGCGGGACCCGCCCATTTTTCTCGACGGGCTCGCTTCGTTCAACGCGGCCCAACGCCGGGTCGGCCAATACCGACGGGACACAGCAGTCATGCGGAGCCGTACCTAATCGACGCGAATTCGATCCCCTGGGGTAGCGAGCGCCTGGCTGTGGCCATCAGATCCGCTCAGCGCAGTATCAACGCTAAGTTCTGGTCGGTGGCCCTCCGACGATATGCTTGGACGGCTCTCGTCAAGCGGGCTGAACCCCGTGTTCTGACGCGCTCGCACCCAACCGGAAAAAGGAAACCATCGGTGAAAACGACGTTGAGCGTTGTCATCCCCTGCTACGACGAGAGCGGTACCTTGGAGGCTTGTGTGGCCCGCGTCCGGGCGATTGCCAGCGAAGATTTGGCTCTGGAAATCGTCATCGTCGACGACGCTTCGCGCGACGACAGCCTGGCCAAGGCGCGGGCCCTTGCGGACCGTCATCCCGAAATCAAAGTGCATGCGCACGCAGAGAACAAGGGTAAGGGCGCGGCACTTCGAACGGGTTTCAGCAAGGTGACTGGCGACTATGTCGCGGTGCAGGATGCAGATCTGGAATACGATCCGAACGATCTCGTCCGTCTGCTCGAACCCCTGATCAGTGGCAAGGCGGACGTCGTCTTCGGTAGCCGCTTTCTCTCAGGCGGCGCCCATCGAGTGCTCTATTTTTGGCACTCTGTTCAAAACAAGATCCTCACCCTGCTCTCGAACGTCTTTACCGATCTCAGTCTCACGGATATGGAAACTTGTTATAAGGTTTTCAAGCGCGAGATCATTCAATCGATCGAAATCGAGGAGAACCGATTCGGTTTCGAGCCCGAGATTGTGGCCAAGCTCGCCGACCTGCGGCTTCGAATCTATGAAATGGGTATCTCATACGACGGCCGAACCTACGCAGAGGGCAAGAAGATCGGTCTCTCGGACGGCTTTCGCGCGCTCTATTGCATTCTTCGCTACAACGCGCGGAGCGCACCGATCGCGATTCAATTCGCTCTCTACATGCTGATCGGATCGACGGCCGCGCTGGCAAACCTGGCCATCTTCTCCGTCCTGAACGCAAGCGGCGTGTCGCTCGGCCTCTCGGTCCCGACCGCCTTTGGGATGGCGGCTATCGTCAACTACTTCCTTTGTGTGACCTTTCTCTTTCACCGGAACGCACGCTGGCAGAACGGTGTCGAATGGACGCTCTACGCGCTCGTGGTGACAAGCGTCGGATTGATCGACTATGCGATTACCGACCAATTGATCGATCGCGATGTCACGCCTGTCCTCGCGAAGGCCCTCGCCACGACCCTGCTGCCGGTCTTGAACTTTGCCGGCCGTCGTTTCCTGGTCTTTCCCTCACCGCAAAGAGGCCCCTGGGGCCCCGGTCAAGCGAAATGAATCCAACGGCCACTCGGTGGTCGTCCAAAGGAATGAGATCATCATGAGCGAGACGTTTCGGCGCGGCGGCCAGTCACCGCGTACACGGGTCCTTGTGACGGGCGGTGCGGGTTTCCTCGGCTCACACCTCTGTCGCCGTCTGCTCGAACGCGGCGATAGCGTCATCTGTGCCGACAATTATTTCACTGGGACGCGAGAGAACATCGCGCAAATGCTGGAGAACCCGTACTTCGAAGCCCTCCGTCATGACGTGACATTCCCCCTCTACCTCGAAGTCGATGAAATCTACAACCTGGCCTGCCCCGCCTCGCCCGTTCACTACCAATTCGACCCGGTCCAGACGACCAAGACGAGCGTCCATGGCGCGATCAACATTCTGGGCTTGGCGAAGCGCTGCCGGGCCAAGGTGCTCCAGGCTTCGACGAGCGAGGTCTACGGAGACCCGGAAGTCCACCCCCAGCCCGAAAGCTACTGGGGACGGACCAATCCCATCGGTCCTCGCGCCTGCTATGACGAGGGCAAGCGATGTGCGGAGACGCTTTTCTTCGACTATCACCGTCAACACGGCGTTCGCATCAAGGTGGCGCGCATTTTCAATACCTATGGACCGCGAATGCGCCCCGACGACGGACGCGTGGTCTCGAATTTCATCGTTCAAGGCCTCGCGGGTCGCCCGATCACGGTCTTCGGTGATGGCAGCCAAACACGATCGTTCTGTTATGTCGACGACCTCGTAGAGGGTCTGATTCGATTGATGGATTCGCCTGACGAACTCACCGGTCCCGTCAATCTCGGCCGACCTGAAGAATTCACCATGTTGGAGCTCGCGAAGATCGTCCTCGAGGAGGTCGGCGGGCAGTCGCAGATCGCCTACGAGGCACTCCCTGCAGACGATCCGGTCAGGCGCTTGCCAGACATATCGCTGGCGCGAGAGGTGCTTCAGTGGGAGCCGACCGTTTCGCTTCGCGAAGGGCTACATCAGACGGTCGACTATTTTCGTGGGATATTGGCCGAGAAGAGCGACGACTAGAGGTCGCCTTCCTCGGCGATTCCATCGGACCCTTCTGATCGGGCCTCCGCGGCGCGGTCAGCGTCCGTCACATCGCTCTCGTTCAGGACGTTCTTCAGCACCAAGCTGGGCTTGAATGTGAGCACCCTGCGCGCGTCGAGCAAGATTTCCTGACCCGTCTGAGGGTTTCGTCCCTTGCGCGCATTCTTCTCGCGCACGACGAAATTTCCGAAGCCCGAGATCTTAACCTTCTCGCCTTCGGCGAGGGTCTCCTTCATGATCTCGAAAACGCGCTCGACGAGTTCCGCCGCTTCTTTCTTCGAGAAGCCGACGCGCTCGTAGATCTGCTCGACGATTTCTGCCTTTGTCATCGCCCGCTCTCCTCAGACCGTGGCCGATGGTCTCGTCTTCTCGAGACTCGTCGGCCATGGATGGTGTGGCAATGGGGTCCATTGGCGAAATGATCTGTCCACCGAGCCCACCAAACAGGTCATTCGACCCGCTTGGTCCTCGCCCGGCCTTCGCCGCCCCGACTCATGCGCTGGCTTCATTTGCTCGAGCAACGATTGCACTGAAACCCTGGGGATCATCGAGCGCCAGTTGAGCCAGAACCTTGCGGTCGATTTCGATCTGCGCGGCCTTCAGGCCGGCCATCAAGCGACTGTACGAGAGTCCATTCTGGCGCGCCGCCGCGTTGATGCGAGCGATCCACAATGCGCGAAACTCACGCTTGCGCTGTCGACGATCGCGATAGGCGTATTTCTCGGCTTTCTCGACGGCTTCCATGGCCACGCTGTGGAGCTTGCTGCGTCCACCGAAATAGCCCTTCGCTCGCTTGAGTACCTTTTTTCTTCGTTTGGCGCCGGGGACGCCCCGCTTTACTCTTGGCATCTTCTTATTCCTTCTTCTTCGAGCGCCGCGATTAGATTCCGCGCCTCGATCATGTTCGATAGGCGTGCCGTTTGCCCATTCGAACTGGTTTTCAGTCGGGACTGAAGTCAGCGACCATTGGGTCGCTTCGTTTGTCCGGGTTCATCGACTCCGAGAACGATCTCGGAAAATCGATTAAAGATACGGCAACAATCTACGTACGCGCGGAACGTCATCCGACGAAACCAGGTCGCTTTGACGCAAGGCTCGCTTCCGCTTGGTTCGCTTCTTGGTCAGGATGTGTTGTTTGTTCGCCTTGTTCCGTTTCAACTTGCCCGTCCCGGTCAGGCTGAAGCGTTTGGCGGACCCACTGTGGGTCTTCATCTTCGGCATTTCATATGCTCCCTTTAATCACAGACGCGTCGATCATTCCGATGCGGCTGGGCTCACTTCCTCCGGCTCACTCGCCGGTTCATTTTCCGGTGCGTTGTCCGGTGCGTTGTCCGGT
>CAZMFM010000037.1:39975-45516 GCA_964565565.1 uncultured Spirochaetaceae bacterium
TCCGGTGCGTTGTCCGGTGCGTTGTCCGGTTCACTGTCCGCAGCTTCGCTCGACTTGGCCTGCTCGGCCGTCGTCGTGTCTGCCTCGACCGAAGCTGTGGCTGTCTTCTTTTTCGTCTCGGGCGACGCTTCGGCAGTCAGTTCGGCCTCAGAGGCCTCCTCACCACCCGCCTCAGCCTGTCGCTTCGCTTCCGCGACCGCCTCGCGATCCGCCACCAGGATCATCGACATAAATCGACCCTCCATGCGCGGCGCACTCTCCATCTTGGCGATCGTGCCAAGCTGCTTGCGGACCTCATCGAGCTGCCTCCGACCACGACTGGTATGCACCATCTCGCGGCCACGGAACATCACGGTGACTTTGACCTTGTCGCCTTCCATCAAGAATTTTCGAGCGTTGTTGAGCTTGAAATTCAAATCGTGCTGGTCGGTTCCCGGTCGAAGCTTGACTTCTTTGAGCGTCGCCGAATGGGATTTCTTGCTCGCACTCTTCTTCTTTTGCTCATATTTGTACTTGCCGTAATCCATGATTCGACAAACGGGCGGACGCGAATTGGCGGCCACCTCAACGAGATCCAGGCCGTCTTCACGCGCAACAACCAAAGCGTCCTCGGGCGTCATTACACCCAATTGCTCGCCGTCGGCGCCGATAACACGGACCTCGCGGACTCGAATTCGTTCATTGACCCGGGTTGCATCGCGCTCTGGGGCTACGATTCGGAACTTAGATCGAACAGATATCTGACTTTCCTCCTCAGGCCAATGGTTTCATGCGACGTTCGGCGTTTGCATTCTGAAGCACTTCGACTAGCGCCTCGGCCGACATCGCATCCACTGCCTGCTTCGATTTTCGCAATCGCGGGGAAACCGTTCCCCGCTCGATTTCATCATCTCCGATCACCAGGGTGAGCGGAATTTTCTGCTTTTCGGCATCCCGAATCCGGAACCCGAGAGTCTCGCTCCGATCGTCGGTTTCCGCACGTATGCCGGCCGACATCAAGGCCGCCCCGATTTCTCGAGCACGGGGAGCGTGGCGGTCTGAGATCGGAAGCGCAAGCACCTGGATCGGAGAGAGCCAGAACGGAAAATCCCCGCCCGTGTGTTCGATATAAATCCCGATGAAGCGCTCGAGCGACCCCAGAACTGCGCGGTGGAGCATAGCCGGCTGATGAAGTTCGCCGTCGCGGCCGACATACCGGAGTCCAAAGCGGCCAGGCATGCCGACATCGATCTGAATCGTTGCCAGCGTCCAGACCCGACCCAGTACGTCCCGGATATCGGCTTCGACCTTGGGGCCATAGAAAGCGCCATCGCCAGGCTTGATCCGACATTGGAATCCTGCCGCCTCGACCGCCGCGATCAGGGTTTTCTCACCTTGCTCCCAGTCGGCGGCCTCGCCCAGGGATTGCTCCGGCCGAGTCGACACGGCCATCTCGAGACCGTCGAGGCCAAGCTTCTCGTAGACCTCGCGTGTCATGCGAAAGAAGCTGTCAATCTCGTCTGGGACTTGATCGGGCTCGCAATAGATATGTGCGTCGTCTTGAGCGAAAGCGCGCACTCGTGTAATGCCGTTGAGCGTCCCACTCCGTTCGTTTCGATGGAGCCGTGAGAACTCCGCCCAACGAATCGGCAACTCGCGATAGCTGTGCTTCTGGGTCGAGAAGAGATGGCAATGACCGGGACAGTTCATCGCCTTCACGCCGAGTTCTTCGCCCTCGTCGGATCCTTCGAACCAATACATGTCGTCGTAGAATTTGTCGTAGTGACCCGACGTCTTGAAGACTTCTGATCGGAAAAGCTGCGGCGTCTGGACTTCCCGGTAGCCGTATTTTGGATACAGATCCTGCATGAAGCGAACCAGCCCGTTGTAGAGCGCCATGCCCTTGGGCAGATAGAACGGCGATCCTGGGGCGAGTGCATCCATGTGGAAAAGGCCGAGTTCCACGCCGACACGGCGATGATCGCGCTTCTTGGCTTCTTCGATGCGGTGGAGGTGGGCCTTGAGTTCTTTGCGATTCGCAAAGGCCGTGCCGTAGATGCGCTGTAATTTGGGGCCCGATTCGTCACCGCGGAAATAGGTGCCGGAAGAATCCGTCAGCTTGATGGCGCCAATCTGGCCAGTCCTGCGCACATGAGGGCCGCGACACAGGTCCGCAAACGCTCCGTGCTTGAAGATCGTGATTTCATCGTCGTCGGGGATATCGGCCAGCCGCGAAAGCTTCAGATCCTCGCCCTTGCTGCGAAAGAATGAGGCCGCTTCGTCTCGGGTCAGCACCTCGCGCTCGAACTCGGCGTCTTCCGAGATGATCGAGTGCATCTCCTTTTCGATGCGCTCGATGTCCTCGGTCGTGAAGGGTTCGTCGACCAGAAAGTCGTACTGAAACTTTTCGGAATGGTCGGTTCGACCCGCATCGACCTGGGCCGACGGAAACAATTTCTTGACGGCATCGGCCATGACGTGTTCGGCAGAATGCCGAATGACCTCACCCGCATCGGAATCGCGCGAGGTCACGATCTCGAGCGCGACATCGGAATCCAGTGGCCGTCGAAGATCGACGAGTTTTCCTTCGATTCGACCAGCCAGAGCCGCCTTGGCAAGCCCCGGGCCGATCAGTTCTGCGATCGCCAACACAGTCGTGCCTGCATCGACCTCAAGAACCTTGCCATCGGGCAGAGTAACGTTGATCGCGCTCATCGAAGAGGTTGCGCAGCAATGATGATATGGACCAACAACTAACACCTCGAATCGTCGTCTCTCGTCCGCCCAGGGCCGTCAGCCCTCGGTTTCAGCGAGACTCGTCATCGGTTCTGCAGGGGGTTCCCCCAGCTGGTAGGCACGGGCGGAATTGAACCGCCGACCCCCGCCATGTCAAGGCGGTGCTCTAAACCCCTGAGCTACGTGCCTAAACCCAGCTAAGGCGCCGGTTTAATTAGCCTTTTGGAAGAGGAGTGTCAATTCTTTTCCGCACAGGCGAATCCGGCGCAAAAATACGCTGTTCGGCGCCGCGGGACGAGCCATCGGATCCGACCCGCGGATCTACGATTCCTCGGGCGAAGCCCCCGCTTCAGACTCTTCGTAGGCTGGGAACCAGTGACCCATCAGCCGAATTCGTCGCCCCTCCGCGTCTACCCCGATCGGTTCGAGAATCAATTGTGGGCTCTCCAACCGAGCCAGTTTCGCAGAGAGTGCGCTGGGACCAAACGGCCCTTCGACCAGTAGAACCTGCCGCTCACGCGAAAACTCGACCGTTTGAACCCGGGTCGCCCCGAATTGCTCGCGCAGCGCGACGAGCAGATAGTCGAATGCCTCGTACCGCGACAGGCCGATCAGCTCGACAGAGATCGCATCGCCCGCTTCCGCTGAGTCAGCGCCCGCAATCAATCCCGCTCGCTCTAGGGCGCCCACCACGCGGCCCACATCCACCAGGACCTCGACGACGACGACATACTCGACGGTCACGTCGGGGTCATCTTTGATGAAAACCGGGACCTCCCCGCGATCATCGAGAATCCGGTAGCTCCGCATATAGGGAAGAACATCTTTGCCGAGGGCGGCTCGCAGCGCGGTCAGCTGGTCTTCCGAGGGCCCCTCCGACGCGTCATCGCTCGCGCCCGTCGAACCCGGCTCCCGGGGCTTCGTCGACGGAGGCGTTCCTTCGCCCCGTCGGTCTTCCCCGGTTCCATCGCCGTCCGTCGGCTCCATCTCGGTGGGCGGCGCCTCCGCGATCAACTCGAGCGCCACGCGGGAAACACCTGCCCAACGCGCCATCGCAATCGCTTCATCCCGAGCGATCACACGCGTACGCGTCGCCTCGTGGATCCCATAGTTGCCGACCGCCTCGACGCGCTGAAGCTCGGCGCTCGCGACGGGCGCAACTACAATACCGATGGCCAGCACGAGCAACGTGGCCGTCAGCCTGTACACCGAATTCATTATGTCTCTCATCTCACAATCCCCATCGTGCTAAAGCGCCCGCTCTGTCACCGGTCGCCCAAACAATCGATCGACCTCCTGACACAATTCGACCGACGGCGACACGCCGCGAATACCGCCAATCCCGAGCACCGTCTCGCTCTCGCCGGGAATCGTGATGTGCAGATAGACACCACAGTCTCCGGAATGGGCACCCAACAACCTCTTCAGTGCAATCAGACGGTCTCGCGTCACATCCGGAGATTTCACGCGGACACGCAGACTGGCCGAGAGCTTCTCTTCGGCCACATCCAGACGCGTCACATCGCGCACCAGAATTTTTGGTGGGTCGCCCTCCTCGAGCGTTCCATGAACGATCAGTGGAATCGGACCCCGCTCTCCGCTCGCGCTCATCTCGGCCTTCGCTTCGCGTAACAGGCCGATATGCTGCTCGAAGGGTTCGGTGAAGATGACCAACTCGAAGCTGCCTTCTAGATCCTCGAGCGTCCCGAACCCCATGCGCTTGCCGCGCTTCGTCAAAACCTCGCGCAGTCCCGTCAGCAGACCTCCCGCGCGCACGTCACGCCCGACCTTGGCGCCTGCAGTGAGCGCAGTCGTGTCGGTGAAGGCGGCGAGCAGCGGCGCGACCGAGCCCAGCGGATGTCCAGTGACATAGAAACCCAGCAGCTCCTTCTCGAAGCTCAATCTCTCACGTTCATTCCAATCGGTGGCTTCGACGAGCTTGGGTAGATCGAGTCCAGCGTCATCCGAAAGACCACCAAAGAGACTCTCTTGCCCCACCGCACGGTCGCGTTGCATCGATGCCGCCCGCTCGAGGGCACCATCGATCGAGGCCCAAACCGAGGCGCGACCGGAATGCAGCGAATCAAAGGCTCCGCATTTTACGAGCGCCTCGACAACCCTTCGATTCACTTTCCTCGCATCCACGCGATCAGCGAAATCGAATAGGCTCTCGAAGGACTTTTCCCTGCGCGCCTCGAGAATGACTTCGATGGCGCCGGCACCGACGTTCTTGATCCCGGCGAAGCCGAAGCGAATGGCGCCCTCGACGACGCCAAAGTCGAGGTCCGACTCGTTCACGTCGGGGGGAAGAATTTCGATTCCCTTCTCACGAACATGAGCGATGTAGCGGGACAGACGATCATGGTTGGAGGATTCGATCGTGAGCACCGAGGCCAGGTATTCGGCGGGATGATTCGCTTTGAGAAAGGCCGTCTGGTAGGTGATATAGGCATAGGCCGTCGAGTGCGCTTTCGGAAATCCGTAGCCGGCGAATTCGACGATCAGATCAAAAACCCGCCCGGCCTCCTTGCCGTCGATGTCATTGGCGATCGAGCCACCCACGAAGCGCTCGCGCTGCTCCTGCATGACGTCGGCCTTCTTCTTGCCCATGGCGCGACGAAGCAGGTCCGCTTCCCCGAGGCTGTAGCCCGCCATTTTCTGTGCAATCTGAAGCACCTGGTCCTGATAGATGATGACGCCCAATGTCTCTTCGGTGAGTTCGACGATGGTTGGGTGGAGATATTCGATCTTCGTCGCGCCGCTCTTTCGCGCGACGTAGTCGTCGACCATGCCGGATTGAAGCGGCCCCGGCCTGTAGAGGGCGAC